>NZ_BAAGPR010000012.1:0-116132 GCF_054783955.1 Streptomyces mayteni
CGCCGGGACACGAACGCGGCGGCGATCGCCGCCGCCATGTCGGTGGCCGCCGCCGAGGTCGTGGTGCGTGGCGCGCCCGGCGGCCTCGACGCGCCGGTGCTGCCCGGCGGCCTGACCCTCTCCGGCGGCCAGCGGCAGCGGATCCGGCTGGCCAGGGCGCTGCTCGCCGACCCCGAGGTGCTGCTCGCGGTCGAGCCGACGTCCGCCGTCGACGCGCACACCGAGGCGGCGATGGCGCGGGGGCTGCGTGCCGCCCGCGCCGGCCGGGCCACGGTGGTCGGCAGCACGTCGCCGCTGCTGCTCGACCAGGCCGACGTCGTGTACTACCTGGTCGACGGCCGGGCCGTGGCCGTCGGCGCGCACCGCGAACTGCTGGCCGCCGAGCCCGGCTACCGGCGCCTGGTGGCGCGCGGCGTCGAGGACCCGAAAGCCCCGGCAGACCCAGCAGCCCCGGCAGACCCGGCAGCCTCAGCAGGCCCAGAGGTCCCGGAGGACGCGGCGGGCGCGGAGGACGGCGACGGCACGCCGGCCGCGGCGGTGCTCCGGTGAGCGCCGGCTCCGGGCTGCCGGTCGCCGGCCCGGCCGAGGTGCGCCGGGCGGTGGTCGCGCTGGTCCGCCAGGACGGCCGCGGCTTCGCCGCGCTGCTCGGGCTCAACGCGCTGGCCGCCGGCGCCGGGTTGGTCGCCCCCTGGCTGCTCGGCCGGGTCGTCGACGAGGTCAGGGCGGGCGCCGGGGTGGCCGTCGTGGACCGGTTGGCGCTGGTCATCGTGGTGTGCGGGCTGCTCCAGCTGGTGCTCGTCCGCTGGGCGCGGCTCGTCGGGCACCGGTTCGGCGAGCGGACCCAGGCGCGGATCCGCGAGGACTATGTGGACCGGGTGCTCGCGCTGCCGCCCTCCGTCGCCGAGCGGGCCGGCCAGGGGGACCTGGCCGCGCGGGGCACCACCGACGTCACGGCCGTGGGCCGCACGCTGCGGGACGCCGCGCCGGACGTGCTGATCGCCGGGGTCCAGGTCGCGTTCATCCTGGGCGCGGTCGTCGCGCTCAACCCGCTGCTCGGGGCCTGCGGGCTGCTCGGTCTTGTCGGCTGCTGGATCTCGCTCCGCTGGTACCTGCGTCGGGCCAGGTCCGCCTATCTCGCCGAGGGCGCCGCCAACTCCGAGCTGGCCGAGCTGCTCGCGGCCACCGCGGCCGGGGCCCGCACGGTCGACGCGCTCGGGCTGCGCGGGCGACGGCTCGCCGGCTGCGAGACGGCGGTCGCCGAGTGCCGGACCACCAGGATGCGCACGCTGTTCCTGCGCGGCGTGCTGTTCCCCACCACCGACCTGTCGTTCGTGGTGCCGGTGGTCGGGGTGCTGATGGTGGGCGGGGCCCTGTACGGCGAGGGCCTGGTCAGCCTGGGCACGGTCGTCGCGTCCGCCCTCTACCTCCAGCAACTGGCGGGCCCGCTGGAGTCGATCCTGTTCTGGGCCGAGCAACTGCAGAGCAGCGGCGCCTCGTTCGCCCGCGTCGAGGGCGTGGGCCTGGCGTCGGCCGGCCCGGCCGACCGCGGCCGGGCGCCGGAGGGCGACCTGATCGAGCTGACGGGCGTGGGCTACGCGTACGGCGGCGGCGACGACGTGCTGCACGGCGTCGACCTGACGGTGCGGCCCGGGGAGCGGCTTGCCGTGGTCGGCCCGTCAGGCGCCGGCAAGACGACGCTGAGCCGGCTGCTCGCCGGCATCGACGCGCCGCGCGTCGGCACGGTCACCGTGGGCGGGGCGCCGGTCGTCGAGCTGGCCCCCGACCAGCTGCGCCGACAGATCCTGCTGGTCACCCAGGAGCACCACGTCTTCCTCGGCACCGTCCGCGACAACCTGCTGATCGCCGCGCCGGCCGCGGCGGACGCCGAGCTGTGGGCGGCGCTCGACGCGGTCGGCGCCGACTGGGCGGCCGAGCTGCCGGCCGGTCTCGACACCGAGCTCGGCCCCACCGGGCACCGGGCCGACGCCGCGCAGGCCCAGCAACTCGCCCTGGCCCGCGTCGTGTTGGCCGACCCGCACACGCTGGTGCTGGACGAGGCCACCGCGCTGCTCGATCCGGCGACCGCCAGGCACGCCGAGCGCGCGCTGGCCGCCGTGCTGCGGGGCCGCACCGTCATCGCCATCGCGCACCGGCTGCACACCGCGCACGACGCGGACCGGGTCGCGGTGCTGGAGGACGGCCGGTTGACCGAACTCGGCCCGCACCACGAGCTGGTGGCGGCGGACGGCGCCTACGCCGCGCTCTGGCGGTCGTGGCACGGCACCTGACGTCCGCCGCTCCGCCCGCCGGCCGTCTCGCCTGCCGAGCCGGGCATTGACGGTCAGGGGTGGCCATGCTTGCATCGATGGCATGTCCGGTGCCCGGGTTCTGACGCGCCGCCGCTGCGTGGACTTCGTCCGCGTGGCCGCCGCGATCTGTTGCGCCTCCAGGTGATCCCCGCGCCCTCGGCGCGTCCGTGACCTCGATCTGACCGCCGTTCCGCGCGGTCCTGCCGGCTCTCCGAGCCACCGCCCACCCCTCGCCACCCGCCGGCGTCGCCGTGCTCCGGCGCGTGCGGGGTCGCCTCCGCCCGCCCGCCGACGGCCGCCCGCACGGCGGTGCCGTCGGAGGGTCGGTCCCTCGTGCCCGCGTCCCGTACCTCCGCACGTCCCGCCGCCCCCCGAAGGAGACCGCATGTCCGGATCCACCGCCATCGTCGCCCAGGTGATCCGGGACGACGCCGAGGCGCTGCGGGTCGCCGCCGAACTCGCCGACGCCTTCCGCGTCGGCGCCGCCGAGCGCGACGCCCGGCGCCAGCCGCCGCGCGAGGAGGTGGACCGTCTCTCGGCCAGCGGCCTGCTCGCCGTCACCGTCCCCGCCGAGTACGGCGGGGCCGACGTCGGCGCCGGCACGCTCGCCGAGATCTTCCGGCTGCTGGCGACGGCGGACGCCAGCCTGGCGCAGATCCCGCAGAGCCACTTCGTCTACGTCAACGTGCTGCGGCGCCAGGGCACCGCGGAACAGCGGGAGTTCTTCTTCGGCGAGGTGCTGGCCGGCCGGCGGTTCGGCAACGCCCAGTCCGAGGCCGGCACCCGGCACACGCAGGACTTCCACACCCGGCTCGAACCCGAGCCGGACGGCGACGGATACGTGCTGACGGGCGTCAAGAACTACGCGACCGGGGCCCTGTTCGCCGACTGGATCCCGGTGCTCGCCCGCGCCGCCCACGACGACGACCGGCTGCACGTCGCGTATGTGCCGTGGAACGAGCCGGGGTTGACCGTGGTCGACGACTGGGACGGCATGGGCCAGCGCACCACGGCGAGCGGCACGGTGCGCCTGGACCGGGTCCGGGTGGAGCCGGACCGGGTGGTGCCCCACCACCTCACCTTCGACGGCCCTCAACTGCACGGCGCCACCGCCCAGTTACTCCACGCGGCGATCGACGTCGGGATCGCCGGCGGGGCGTTGGCGGAGGCCGCCGAGTTCGTGCGGACGAAGAGCCGCCCCTGGTTCGAGAGCGGGCTCGGGACGGCCGCCGACGACCCGCTGCTGATCCAGCGCTTCGGCGAACTCGCCATCCGGGTGCGGGCCGCCGAGGCACTGCTCGTCGCCGCGGGCCGGGCCGTGGACGCCGCGGCCGGCGGGCTCACCGACGAGAGCGCCGCCGAGGCGTCCGTCGCGGTGGCCGCGGCCAAGGCGTTCGCCGGCGAGGCGGCCGTCGACGTCTCCTCGGCGCTCTTCGAGGTAGCCGGCACCCGCGCCGCCGCCGACGGCCTCAACCTGCACCGCCACTGGCGCGACGCCCGCACCCACACGCTGCACGATCCGGCCCGCTGGAAGGTGCAGCACATCGGCCGCCACCTGCTCAACGGCACGCCGCCGCCCCGGCACGGCCTGCTGTGACCACCCTCGCGAACGAGTCCACCCTCGCGAAAGAACGGAGAGCTCCCGTGTCCCTCACCTTCCACTGGTTCCTGCCCACCAACGGCGACAGCCGGCACGTCGTGGGCGGCGGCCACGGCGCCGCCGTCACGGCCTCCGGCCGCGACCGGCCGCCGACGGTCGGCTACCTCGGCCAGATCGCCCGCGCCGCCGAGCAGTTGGGCTTCGTCGGCGCGCTGACCCCGACCGGTGCCTGGTGCGAGGACGCGTGGCTCACCACCGCGATGATCAGCCAGCACACCGAACGCCTCAAGTTCCTCGTCGCGTTCCGGCCCGGGTTCGTCTCGCCCACGCTGGCCGCCCAGATGGCGAGCACCTACCAGCGCCAGACCGGCGGCCGGCTGCTGCTCAACATCGTCACCGGCGGCGAGAGCGCCGAGCAGCGCGCCTACGGCGACTTCCTCGACAAGGACGCGCGCTACGCCAGGACCGGCGAGTTCCTGCACGTCGTCCGGGGGCTCTGGGAGGGGAAGACCGTCGACCTGGCCGGCGAGCGGCTGAGCGTCGAGGGCGCCCGCCTCACCCGGCTGCCTGACCCGGTCCCCGAGGTCTACTTCGGCGGCTCCTCGCCGGCCGCCCTCGACGTGGCCGCCCGGCACGTCGACGTCTATCTGACCTGGGGCGAGCCGCCGGCCCAGGTGGCCGCGAAGATCGCCAGGGTGCGGGAGACGGCCGCCGAACACGGCCGCTCCCCGCGGTTCGGCATCCGGCTGCACGTGATCAACCGCGACACCTCGGACGAGGCGTGGGCCGAGGCGCGGCGGCTGCTCGACGGCTTCGACCCGGCAACCGTGGCCGCCGTCCAGGAGGGCCTCGGGCACAGCGAGTCCGAGGGGCAGCGCCGGATGCTGGCGCTGCACGGCGGCCGCCGGGACGGCCTGGAGATCCACCCCAACCTGTGGGCCGGCATCGGGCTGGTGCGCGGCGGCGCCGGCACCGCGCTGGTCGGCAGCCACCAGGAGGTCGCCGACCGGATCCTGGAGTACCACGCGCTGGGCATCGAGGAGTTCGTGCTCTCCGGCTACCCCCACCTGGAGGCGGCCTACTGGTTCGGCGAGGGGGTGCTGCCGCTCCTCGAACGGCGCGGCCTGTGGCACCACCCGTCCCGCGCCGATCGTGAACCCGCCGCTCCCCAGGTCCCGTTCGCCGGCGCCCGCGCCTGACCACCCCCCGGAGGCAGAACCCCCATGGCCGTCGTCGTCTCGATATCCGGAAGCCCCTCGCCCGTCTCCCGCACCGCCGGCCTCCTCGACCACCTGGGCGCCCGGCTGGCGCGCCAGGGCCACGACGTGATCCCGCTCGACGTCCGCGCCCTGCCGCCTGAGGCGCTGTTCGGCGCCGACCTCGCCCACCCGGCGATCACCGAGGCCGGCCGGCTGCTCGGCGAGGCCGACGGGGTGCTGGTCGGCACCCCCGTCTACAAGGCCGCCTACTCGGGGCTGCTGAAGGCGCTCCTCGACCTGCTGCCGCAGTACGCGCTGGCCGGCAAGACCGTGCTGCCGCTGGCCACCGGCGGCAGCACCGCCCACGTGCTGGCCATCGACTACGCGCTGCGACCCGTCCTCTCCTCGATGGGCGCCACCCACATCACCCCCGGCTGGTTCGTCCTCGACCGCCACGTCCTGGTGGCCGAGGACGGCTCGGTGACCCTCGACCCCACGGCCGCCGAACCGCTGGAACAGCTCGTCGACCGGTTCTCCGCCCACCTCGGGGCCCGAAGGCTGCGCAGCGTCTCCTGACCCCGCGCCCGGGCCGGCGGCAGGCGCCGATCCGCTCATCGGTTTGCCGCCGGCCAACCCGGTCGGATAGGAAGCACGCATGCTAAGAGGTACGAAGGTCGGGCTCAGGGCCCGGCACGAGGACGACATACCGATCCTGGAGGCCGAGCTCGCCGCCGACGTGGTCACCGCCTCGCGGGCCACAGGCGACCCGTGGCGGCCGATTACGCCAGGCTCGAAGGAGTCGCAGTTCGCGGTGGACGACACGGCGCGGGGCTTCGCCCACTTCTCCGTGGTGGAGCTGGCGGGCGGCACGCTGGTCGGCACCGCGACGCTGTGGGGCATCGACACCCACAACCGGTCCGCGCACATCGGGCTCGGGCTGCTGCCGTCCGCCCGCGGCAATGGCTACGGCACCGACGTGGTCGCGGTGCTCTGCCACTACGGCTTCGTCGTGCGCGGCCTGCACCGGCTCCAGATCGAGACGCTGTCGGACAACGAGGCGATGCTGCGCTCCGCCGAGCGGAACGGCTTCGTCCGCGAGGGCGTGCTGCGCTCCTCGTCCTGGGTGATGGGCGAGTTCCTGGACGAGGTACTGCTCGGGCTCCTCGTCCAGGACTGGAAGCCGGCCAGGAACGGCTGACCGCGGCCCGCCGCTCAGCCCCAGCGCAGCTTTACCCGCTGTTCCGCGAGGCCGAGGACGGCGTCGCTCGCCTTGCCGAGGACGGCGAGCAGCACGATGGTCAGCACGAGCACGTCGGTGCGGCCGGTGTTCTGGCTGTCGATCAGCAGGTAGCCGAGGCCCATCGTGGAGGCGATCAGCTCGGCGGCGACCAGGAAGAGCCAGCTCTGGGCCAGGCCGAGCCGGACCCCGGAGAGGACGGCGGGGGCGGCGGCCGGGAGCAGCACCTGGGCGAGCAGGGCCGGCCCCGAGCGACCGTAGGCGTGGCCGAGCTCGATCAGGCGGCGGTCGGCGTGGTCCAGCGCCGAGGAGACCGTGGTGTAGACGGGGAAGAACGCGCCGACGGCCACCAGGGTGAGCTTCGGCGTCTCGCCGATGCCCAGCCAGAGCAGCAGCAGCGGCACCCAGGCCAGCGAGGGCACGGCGCGCAACGCGCCCACCGTCGGGGCCAGCAGCGCGCGGGCCGGGCGGGAGAGGCCGACGAGGGCGCCGAGCAGCAGGCCGGCCGCGGTGCCGGCGGCGAAGCCGAGCAGCACGCGTTGGACGCTGATCGCGACGTGGTGCCCCAGGTCGCCGTGGGCCGCCAGGTCGCCGAGCGCGCGCCAGACGTCGGCGGGCGGCGGAAGCTGGGCGCGGGTGTAGGCGCCCGAGTGGGCGGCGAGCTGCCAGGCGAGCAGGAGCAGCGCGGGCAGCAGCAGGCCGGCCGCGCCGCGCGCCAGTCGTCGCGTCAACGGTCCGCCGCCGCGGTGGCGAACTCGGGCGCGAAGAGCGTGTCGAGCGCCTCGGCGACCGTCTCCTCGTCGGGCACCTGCCGCTCGGCCACCAGCAGGGGCGCCACCCGTTCCAGCACCGCGCGCTGCTCGTCGCCGGGCACCGGGGAGATGTCGAGACGGGTGCGGTCGAGGAGCTGGCGCTCGGCGACCTCGGTCGAGATGTCGGCCGCCTCGGCGAGGACGTCGACCGCCGCCCCCGGGTGGTCGAGGATCCAGGCGCGGGCCCGCTCGTAGGTGTCGACCACGGTCTGCACCAGCTCCGGGTGGGCGTCGAGGAAGTCCTCCGCGACGTTGAGGAAGCCGTAGGAGTTGAAGTCCAGATTGCGGTAGATCAGCCGGGAGCCCGCCTCCAGCTCGGTCTGCGCGGTATAGGGGTCGAGGCCGGCCCAGGCGTCGACCTGGCCGCGCTCCAACGCGGTCCTACCGTCCGCGTGTTGCAGGTTGACGATGGACACGTCGGAGGCGTCGAGACCGGCCTCGCGCAGCGCCTGGAGCAGGAAGAAGTACGGGTCGGTGCCCTTGGTGGCGGCGATCTGGCGGCCGGCGAGGTCGGCGACCGAGTCGATGTCGGAGCCGGCCGGCACCACAAGCGCCGACCACTCGGGCTGGCTGTAGACGCTGACGGTGCGCAGCGCGGTGCCGTTGGCGCGGGCGAGCAGCGCGGGGGTGCCGGCCGTCGAGCCGAAGTCGACGGCGCCGGCGCGCAGGTTCTCGTTGGCCTTGTTGCTGCCGAGCGACTGCAGCCAGCTGACGGTCACGTCCCGGTCCGCCAACTCCTCCTCCAGCCAGCCCTGTTCCCTGATGACCAGCGATTCGGGGTTGTAGTAGGCCCAGTCGAGGCGGAGTTCCACGGACCCGCCGCCGGAGCCGGCGGCGCCCCCGGAGTCCTCGCCCGCGACGCAGCCGGCGGCGGCGAACAGCAGAGCGGCGGAGAGGGCGGCGCGGAGTCGGGTGTTCGCGGTCATCGCAGGGCTTTCTGGGAGGTGGAGCGGTGGTCGGGCACGCCGAGTCGGCGCAGGAGTTCGCCGCGCAGCGGCGGCAGGGTGGGGTCGTCGTGCGCGCGGGGGCGCGGCGTGGGGACGTCGAGGGTGGCGACGACGGAGGCGGGCCGGTCGCCGAGCAGCACGATCCGGTCGGCGAGCCGCAGCGCCTCGTCCACGTCGTGGGTGACCAGCAGCACCGTGGTGCCCGAGGTCCGCTGGACGTCGTCGAGCAGGTCCTGCATGCGCAGCCTGGTCAGCGCGTCCAGCGCGGCGAACGGTTCGTCGAGCAGCAGCACTCCAGGACGTCTCGCCAGCGCCCTGGCCAGCGCGGCCCGCCCCGCCATGCCGCCGGAGACCTGGCTCGGGCGGTGCCCGGCGTAGTCGGCGAGCCCGACGACCTCCAGCCAGTGCGCCACCTCGGCCGCCCGCCCGGCCCGTGGCGTGCCCGGCGGCAGCCCGAAGGCCACGTTGGCGGCGAGGCCGCGCCACGACAGCAGCCGCGGATCCTGGAAGACAACCGCCGCCCGTGGATGCGTCCGGCGCACCGGGACGCCGTCCACCAGCACCTCGCCGGCGCTCGGCCGGTCGAGCCCGGCGATCAGCCGGAGCACCGTGGACTTGCCGGATCCCGAGGCGCCGAGCAGCGCGACCGTCTCGCCGGCGGCCAGCGTGAGGCGCACGTCGGAGAGCACCCGGTGGTCGCCGAAGTGCCGTGACACGCCCCGCAGTTCGACGGAGGCCGGGTTCGCCTGGCGGGCGGTCACGAGCCCGTCTCCGCCCACACCTCGGCGAGCAGCTCGTAGGACCGCACCCGGTCCCGGTGGTCGTGGGTGATCGTGGTGACCAGCAGCTCGTCGGCGTCGGTGGCGTCGCGCAGCTCCCGCAGCAGCGCCGCCACCCGCTCGGGGGAGCCGACGAACCGGGTGTCGACGCGGTCGGCCACCAGGGCGCGGTCGGCCGCGGTCCACGGCTCCCGCGCGGCCTCCTCGGGGGTGGGGTACCGCATCGCGCCGCCGCCGGCGCGGATGCTCCGCACCCATGGCCCGTAGCCGGCGGCGAGCTCCCGGGCGGTGGCGTCGTCCGGCGCGACGACGACGTCGGCGGAGACCATCACATGCGGCCGGTCGAGCTCGGCCGAGGGGCGGAACGCCGCCCGGTAGGCGGCCACCGTCTCCAGCACCGTGCCGGGCGACACGTGGTAGTTGGCGGCGAAGCGCTGCCCGCGCTCGCCCGCCACCCGGGCGCTCTCGCCGGCGCTGCTGCCCAGGATCCACAGCTGGAGGTCCGCGCCCTCGCCGGGCACGGCGTGCGCGGAAAGGCCCTCGGGGGAGCGGTAGGCGCCGCCGATCAGGGCGCGGATGTCGTCCACCTGCTCGGCGTACTCCGGGGGTTGGGCGCCCGGCAGGGCGAGCAGCCGCTGCTGGAGCCGGAAGCGGGGCGAGTCGAGCAGCCCTGACGGGTCGAACGGCGGCGGGATCAGCAGCGGGCCGATCCGGCGGGCCGGGCGCGGCTCGCGCGGCGCCCGCGGCCGGGCGCCGTTCGCCGACGGCCCCCGGTGTCCGGATCGACCGAGGCCCAGATCGATCCGGCCCGGGTGCAGCGCGTCGAGGAGGCCGAACTGCTCGACGACGGAGAGCGCGGTCTGGTGGCCGAGCTGCACCGCGCCCGAGCCGACCCGGATGCGGCTGGTGGCGCCGGCCACCAGCGCGATCACCAGGGCCGGCTGCGAGCCGGCCACCCCGGGCGCCAGATGGTGCTCGGCGATCCAGTATCTGAGGTAGCCGAACTCCTCGGCGCGGCGCGCCAGATCGCGGGTGTCGGCGAGCGCGGCGCCGGCCGTGGAGCCGGAGCCGATCGGCACCAGGTCGAGGACGGACAGTGGTACGGGCCCCGTGGCCATGGCACGCCTTTCGGTCCGGAGGAGGGACGAGAGCCGGGGACGGCCGGCACACCGGAGGGGGGCGGTGGCCGGCCGCCGATCAGGGCGCGGCGGTGGCGGCCGCGGCTGTCGGCCGCTCGCGCCGGCCGGCGTACGTGCTGCGCGGCCGGGCCAGGCCGTAGTGGTCGCGCAGCGTCGTGCCGGTGTACTCGGCGCGGAACAGGCCGCGGCGGCGCAGGATCGGCACCACCTCGTCGGCGAACACGTCGAACCCGCCGCTCAGCCACGGCGGCATCACGTTGAAGCCGTCGGCCGCCCCGCCCTCGAACCACTCCTGGATCTGGTCCGCCACCCGCTCCGGGGTGCCGACCACCACCTGGTGGCCGCGGGCCCCGGCGAGCCGGTGCAACAGCTGTCGCAGGGTGGGCTGTTCGCGCTCGATGAGGTCGACGATCAGCTGGAAGCGGCTGGACTCGCCGCGTTCCCCGCCGGTGTCGATCGCCTCGCGGGGCACCGGCCGGTCCAGGTCGGCGACCCCGAACCGGACGCCGAGCAGCCGCTCCAGCAGGTCGAGCGAGTACTCGGGCTGCGTCAGCTCGTTGAACTCGTCGTGCAGCGCCCGCGCCTCGGCCTCCGTGGAGCCGATGAACGGGCTGATGCCAGGCAGCACCAGCACCTGGTCCTGGTCGCGGCCCAGCGCGGCGGCCCGCCGCTTGATGTCGGCGTAGAAGTCCCGCGCCGAGCCGAGCGTCTGGTGCGCGGTGAACACGGCCTCCGCGTAGCGGGCGGCGAACGCCCGGCCGTCCTCCGACGAGCCGGCCTGCACATAGACCGGGCGGCCCTGCGGGGTGCGGGGCGTGTTGAGCGGCCCGCGCACCCTCAGGTGCCGGCCCTCGTGGTCGATCGGGTGGATGCGGTCGGTGTCGGCGAACAGCCCGGAGCCCTGGTCGGCGACCAGCGCCTCGTCCTCCCAGCTGTCCCACAGCTTGGTCACCACGTCGAGGAACTCCCGTGCCCGGTCGTACCGTTCGGCGTGCACCGGGTGCGCGTCGAGGCCGAAGTTCCCGGCCGCCTGCGGCGCCCCGGTGGTGACGATGTTCCAGCCGGCGCGGCCCTGGCTCAGATGGTCGAGGGAGGCGAAGAGCCGGGCCAGGTTGTAGGGCTCGGAGTAGGTGGTGGAGGCGGTGGCGATCAGCCCGATCCGGCTGGTGACCGCCGCCAGCGCGGCCAGCCAGGTGAACGGCTCCAGGCGGAACCGGCTGGCGTAGCGCACGTTGTCGGGCAACGAGGGCCCGTCGGCGAGGAACACCGCGTCCAGCTTGGCGGCCTCGGCGCGGCGGGCGATCTCCTGGTAGTAGCCGATGTCCAGGATCCGGTCCGGGGCCGAACCGTGGTAGCGCCAGGCCGCCTCGTGGTGGCCGCCCGGGTAGACGAACAGGTTGAGCCGCAGCCGGCGTTCCTGGGTCCCGGTCATGCTTCCTCGACTTCCTTCACCTCGGGGGCGACCACGTCGGTGTCGACGCCGAGGCGGGTCAACAGGTCGGCGCGCAGCGCCGCGTACTCGGGGCTGCCGGGCGCACGCGGCGCGGGCAGCGAGATCGTCAGGTCGGCGGCGATCCGGCCGGCGTCCAGTACCACCACGCGGTCGGCGAGCGCGATCGCCTCGTCCACGTCGTGGGTCACCAGCAGCACCGCCGGCCGGTGCTGCTCGCACAGCTGCCGCAGCAGCGCGTGCATCCGGATCCTGGTCAGCGCGTCCAGCGCGCCGAACGGCTCGTCGGCCAGCAGCAGTTCGGGCTCGCGCACCAGCGAGCGGGCCAGCGCGACCCGCTGCTGCTCGCCGCCGGACAGCTCCACGGGCCAGGCCCGCTCCCGCCCGGCGAGACCGACCTCGGCCAGCGCCGTGGCCCCACGCTCGTGCGCCCCGGGACCGGTGAGCCCCAGCGTCACGTTCTCCAACAGCCGCCTCCAGGGCAGCAGCCGGGCGTCCTGGAAGACCACCGAGACGTTCTCCGGCGCGTCGAGCCGCTCGAAGCCGGTCACGTCGTTGTCGATGCCGGCCAGCACCCGCAGCAGGGTGCTCTTGCCGGAGCCGCTGCGCCCGATCAGGGCCACGAACTCGCCGGGCGCGATGGTCAGATCGAGCGCGTCGAGCACCCGCCGGTCACCGAACGCCCGCACCAGGCCCGTGATGTGAACGGCGGCCGTCCCCGTGCTCAGTCCGCCAGCGTGCGTCGCCATGACAGCGCCCTCCTCTGCACGATCCTGACCAGGCCGTCGGAGATCAGGCCGAGCAGGCCGTAGACGACGAGGCCCACGATGATCACGTCGGTCTGTCCGTAGGTGCGCGCCAGCTCCATCATGTAGCCGATGCCGCTGGTGGCGTTGACCTGCTCGACCACCACCAGCGCCAACCAGGCGTTGGTGACGGCGAACCGCATGCCGAGCAGGAAACCGGGCAACGCCCCTGGCAGCACCACGTGCCGCAGGAACTGGAGGTGGTTGAGCCGCACCGTCTCGGCCAGCTCGACATAGCGACTGTCGATCGTCCGCAGCCCGTTGTGGGTGTGCACGTAGATCGGCACCAACACGCCCAGGGTGATCGTCACGATCTTCATCGTCTCGCCGATGCCGAACCACAGGATCAGCAGCGGGATCAGGGCGAGCGACGGGATGGACCGCTTGATCTGCACAGGACCGTCGATGACGCCCTCGCCGAGCCTGCTGAGCCCGGCGACGACGGCCAGCACCAGGCCGGCGGCCACCCCGAACCCGAGGCCGGCCAGGGCGCGTTGCGCGGACGCCCACAGGTTCTCCTGGAGCCGGCCGTCCTCGATCAGATCGCGGGTGGTGGTCACCACCTCCCAGGGTGCGGACAGGTTGCGCTCGTCGATCCAGCCGGCGGCCGAGCCGACCGACCAGATCGCGAGCAGCAGCAGCGGACCGATCGCCCAGCCGTAGCGGATCGGCCGCCCGGGCCCGAGCCGCCGCCGGCGACGACGCGGCGGCGCCGGCGGCCTCGTCACCTCGGGCGGCGCGCTCGACGGCGCCTCGGTGGCCGTCACGAGCCACCACCCCCGGCGTCGGCGAGCGCGTCCGCCGCCACCGTCTCGAAGCGGCGGTCGAACAGGGTCTCGGCGTCGAACGGCTCGCGCTCCAACTCGGCGGCCAGCAACTCGATGGTCTGCTGCTGTCGCTCGATGGCGCCCGACCAGTCGGACAGGAAGTCCGGATCCCCGTTCTGCTCCACCAGATACTCGCCGTCCTCGACGGACAGCCCCTGGTCCTCGACGTAGTAGCCCTGGATCCACTCCTCCGGGTGCTCGTTGGCCCAGGTCAGCGCCTGTGCCCAGAGCCCGATGAACTCCCTGACGGCCGCTGCCTTCTGGGGATCGGCCACGGTGGAGGTGGGCACCCACAGATGCCCCGGGTCGTCGCGCAGCCCGTGGTAGATGGTGGTGCCGCCGTCCGGGCCGTACTGCTCGACGTAACGCCGGATGTTGACACCGCCGATCGGCGCCACGTCCACCTCGCCGTTGCCGAGCGCCGTCGGGTACACGTCGCCGGTGCTGGGGATCTCCACCAGCTCGACGTCGTCCGTGGTGAGCCCCGCCGCGTCCAACACCCGCAGCACCAGGGCGCCCTGCGCCTGCCCCGGGCTGAACGCGATCCGCTTGCCGCGCAGGTCCTCCAGCGACTCGACGTCCGCGCCGGGCGCGATGCCGAGCTGGTAGATCGGGTGGTCGATCGGATCCTGCCGGAAGTTGGCGGCGACCAACTTGGTGTCGAGCCCCGTCCAGTGCGCGTGGATCGACGGGATCTCGGCCGCCGAGCAGACGTCGAGGGCATCGGCCCGGAACGCCTCCGAGCACTGCGGCCCGCCGCTGATGTTGGCCCACTCCACGGTGAAGGGGATCTCGTCGATCAGCCCGGAGAGCTCGAACGCCACCTGCGCCTCCGGCGTGCCGATGGTCAGGGTCGTCTCAGGATCGACGGTCGCCGGTATCTCCGCAGCGGCCAACTCCTCGTCGGTGGCCCCGCTTTCCGCGTCGTCGGTGGCGCAACCCGCGAGCAGCAGCGGAGCGATGAGGGCGGCGGCGATCGCGACACGTCTGGCCGGGGAGGGGTTAAACCTGGGCATGGCGGTTCCTGGGAATTGTTCTTGGGCAGCGGAAAGCGGCACGGTCGGCGGAAGACGAACGGTGCCCGATGCGAGAGTGCGGGAGACTCGAGAGCGCGGAAGGAAAAGAGGTCAGCGACACATGGCGGTCGCGACACGCATCAGATCGACCGCGCGCCGCTGGCTGAGCTGGGCGAAGGTCCGCATGCCGAGAAATTAGCGAACACCTGGGCGAACGGTCAACAGGGCTCGCGAGGACGTCATGACCGTGCAATACGGCTTTATATTGTGACCGGAGAAACCCCATGTCGGCGGCGCCGATGAACACCGCGGAACGGAATATGAACTCGCGCGGGTCCGAGGAGGCACAGGCACCACCCCGCACCCGCGCGTACCCTCAGACCCAGATCACACGCACGGTGTTCCTGCTCCGCCGCGAGATCAGCTGAGCTGCTTCCTCCGGTGACCCCAACTCCGTGACGGTGAACCACCGGTCGCGGACGACCTGAGTCGGCCCATCAGGGTGGGCGAGGCACCATGCGGCGACGCCGGCGTCCAGATCTCCTGACTCGGTGGTGTACTCCTCGACCAGCGCGCAGAGCCGGGGCGCAGTGTCCTTGACGAGCGCGTCGACCTCACGGTCGAACCAGTCGGGGCGAGCGGGTTCCTCGTTGTTCAGCGGGGATACCGTGGTCATGCGAAGTCTCCTTCTCCTGAGGCGCAGTCACCTAAGGGGTAGGAGACCACGCGTAGATGCGGTAGTTCTACCCCTAGAATGAGTGAGAGCTCTCATCTTCATTCGTGTGGGTGATAGCGGATGCCAGGAGGAAGAGAGATCGGGGATGGCAGATCAGGTGCCGACGTTGCGACAGCGACGTCTGGGGCTGGAGTTGCGCAAGATGCGTGAGCGAGCGGGGCTCACCTCCACTGCTGCGGCAGCGGAGATCGGCGTACCTCAGGCCCGTATGAGCATGATCGAGGCGGGAAGGTATCGCGTAGGTGCCGACAGGGTGCGGACGATGGCCCGCGTCTACTCATGTGACGACACCGAACTGGTTGATTCCCTGAGCGCGATGACCGGGACTCGACCACGGGGCTGGTGGGAGGAGTACCGGGAACTTCTGCCTGCCGCCTTGGTCGAGGTCGCGGAACTCGAGCATCATGCGACCGCGCTGCGGGCGGCCGTGGTGGTGACGATGCCTGGACTGGTGCAGAACCTCGACCACACTCGGGCCGCGATGAAACAGGGCGTTCCACGTCTACTGCCGCACGAGATCGAACACCGCGCCTCGTTCCGTGTGAAGCGACAGGCAGTTCTTTATGGTGACCCGCCCGTTCCTTACACCGCAGTGATCCATGAAGCCGCCCTCCACATGGGGTTTGGCGGTCCAGACGTCACCAGGGAGCAGCTTGAGACCCTGGTCGAGGTGAGCACCCGAACCAACATCACCATTCTCGTGGTCCCCTTCGGCTCGTCGGACTTCCCGGCCTCCGGGCAGCCATTCACCTATGTGAGCGGGGCCGTACGGCAGCTGGACACCGTGATCCTCGATTCGGACCACGGCTGTACCTTCTTGGATGCTGAGGCTCAACTTTCCAGGTATGCGGCGCTGTTCGACCGCATGGAGAGCTGCGCTCTGACAGCAGGCAAGAGCAGAGATCTGATCCGCCGTATGGCGAAGAGTAGGTAAGGAAGCTTGATGAGTGCCTGCGCGTGGGAGAAGTCCTCTTACAGTAACGAGGGGGCCAACTGTGTCAATCTCGGTACATCACCCGAGGGTATTATCTGTCTACGGGAGAGCGATGACCCGGCTGTGGTGCTGGTGAGCACGCCAGCGGCGGTGCGTGGCCTTTTTGGGGCTATATGGGGGGGTTGCCTGCCGGGTTCATCGTCAAGTGGGAGGATGGGATGATGACCTCGCCACAGGCCGTGGCGTGGCAGAAGTCGTCGTTCAGCGGGCAGGCATCCAACTGCGTGAATCTCGCTATCGCTCCCGATGGCGCCGGCGTTTGGCTACGCGAGAGCGACGAACCGGCCGTCGTGTTGGCCAGCGGTCAGGAAGCCATGCTCGGTCTACTCAGCGCGATACGGCAGGGGTACCTGTCAAGGACCGGGGACGGTCCGTCCGAATGATGTCCGCCCCTGACTCCCGCCCAGGTTTGGGTGTTTGTCCCTCACGGTGTGGTCGTCGAAGAAGGCCGGCGCTTCCTCGCCCAGCGCGTCGCCGACCTGGACGGGGTCGTCGAGGCCGGGGGCCTCGATGTTCAGTGGCGTGGTGAAGTGCTCGAACTTGACGTAGTCGGAGACGGGTTCGGACACGATGCGAACCCGGCGGACGGCCACGCCGCGCCCGACCGTTCGAGAGACCAGGTCGAACCACCCCGCGAGCACTCCGCGAGCGTGTTCGTGGGTCCACCGGCCCGCCTCCCAGCGGGCCACGTCCTCGCGCTCCTCCGCCACGGCATAGGTGTCCCGCATCTCCAGATGAAGGGCTGAGTGCCGGGCGGAGCCGAGCAGTTCGTCGAAACCAGGGACCTTCGACTTCATCGCACGCCCTCCTGGTGATCTCGACCACGCGGTGGTCCGACGATCGGCGAGCGCCGGCGCGCGCGTCAAGGGCGCGGGTGGGCGGGTCAGTTCGCGCCGGGTGGGCGGGCCAGGAGGGCGTCGCGTTCGGGGCCGGCGGAGGCGAGGGCCTCGTGGTGGGCGGTGGCGAGGAGGTCGGTGAGCCGGACGCGGCGGTCCTCGGTGGCGGAGAGCACGGCCGCGTCCACCATGGCCAGGCTCATGACGTTCTCGTGGATCTCGCCCCGGGGCGTGGCGCCGGTGCGGAGGGCGTGGACGAAGGTGGCGAGCGCGCCCGCGATGTCGTCCGTCCGTCCGTCGGCGGTGGGTTCGGGGAGCGGGACCGTCGAGGACAGTGGCGGGCCCTCGCCGTCCCAGGTGGCGGAGCCGTGCTCCCCGCTGAGGCGCCAGCTGCCGTTCCAGGAGGTCTCCAGACCGGGGGCGCACCAGCTGCCGGTGTAGACGTAGCGGACGCCGCCGGTCATCTCGAAGACGGCGGTGGCGGCCGCGTCGCCCGCGTACCAGCTCCAGGACGGGTTGAACTCCTCGCAGCGGACCGAGACCGGCTCGGCGTCCAGCACGTAGCGGGCGGCGTCGAAGGGGTGGATCGCCATGTCCAGGAGCAGCGGGTGCGCCATGGCGTCGCGGAAGCCGCCGAAGCGCGGGGCGCGGAAGAACTCCGTGGTGAGGATGCCGAGTCGGCCGAGCCGGCGGGCCCGGTCCCGGAAGGCGCGCAGCTGCCGGTGGTGGCTGCGGGACTGGCTGACCATGAACAGCTGGCCGGCGTGCTCGGCGGCCGCCGCCAGCCGCAGCGCCTCGGCCACCGAGGCCGCGGCCGGCTTCTCACCGAGCACCGGCAGGCCGAGGGCCAGGGCCTGGAGGGTGACCGGGAGGTGCGCGGCCGGGCTGGTCACGTCGATGACGGCCCGCGCGCCCGACGCGGCGGCGACCGCCGCCAGGTCGGTGCCGGCGAGGGCGCCGGGCGTGGTGTCGGCCGCGGCACGCGCGGCGGCCGGGTCCAGGTCGACGACGCCGGCGAGCGTCACGTCGGGCGAGGCGGCGACGGCACCGAGCCAGGCCCGGCCCATCGCGCCGGCGCCCACGACGACCACCGGCAGCGGGCCGGCGTCCGACACGGTCCGGAAGGTGACGGGGCTCATGACCGGGACGCCCCGCCCTCGAACCAGCCGGTCTCGCTGCGGATCAGCTGCGACTCGCGGCGCACGTCGGCCTGCGCGGCCCAGTTCACACCGTTGGCGATGACCCGGCGCACGTCCGGGTGGTGGTAGACCGGGTAGTCCTGGTCGCCCGGGCTGAAGTAGAAGATCCGGCCGCGGCCCCGGCGGAAGGTGCAGCCGCTGCGGAAGACCTCGCCGCCGGAGAAGGAGCTCACGAAGACCAGCTCGTCGGGGGCCGGGATGTCGAAGAACTCCCCGTACATCTCCTGCTCGTCGATCACGATCGGGTGCGGCACGCCCTCCGCGATCGGGTGCGAGGGGTCGACGGTCCACACCAGCTCGCGGTCCTGGCCGTTCCGCCAGCGCAGGGTGCAGGTGGTGCCCATCAGCCGGGTGAAGATCTTCGACCAGTGGCCGGAGTGCAGCACGATCAGGCCCATGCCGGCCAGCACGTGCCGCCGCACCCGCTCCACGACCTCGTCCGACACCTCGCCGTGGGCTATGTGCCCCCACCAGGTCAGCACGTCGGTGTCGGCCAACACCGCGTCGGTCAGGCCGTGTTCCGGCTCGTCCAGGGTGGCGGTGCGGACCCGGGCGCGGTCGCCGAGGTGTTCCACGACGCCCTCGGCGATCGTCGTGTGCATGCCCTTGGGGTACAGCCGGGCGACCTTCTCGTCCCGCTGCTCGTGGCGGCCCTCGCTCCAGACGGTGACCCGCAGGGGGGAGACGGGCGATGACATGGCCTCACTCCGGTCCTGCCCGACGCTCCGAAATGTTTTTCGCTAAGCCGGGCCTCGATTTCGCAACATTCCCGCTCGACGCTAGGTGGCGCCCCAGGGCCTGTCAAGACGCTGAAGGGCCGGGTGCGGGGACGCATACCGGCGGAGTGAGGCCCTATGGTGTGTTTCGAAAACTATCGGACCGACAGGAGGCGGACTCATGACCGATGGCCGGACACCGCGCCTCACCCTGGCCCAGATCGCCGAGACGGCCGGGGTCTCGGTCTCCACCGTCTCCAAGGTCCTCAACGGCCGGGACGACGTCTCCCGGGACACCCGTGCCCGGGTCGACGCCGTGCTCCGCGGTCAGCGGTACGTGCGGCGCGGCGCCCCCGAGCCGGCGGCGGTCGGCGTCCGCACCGTCGACCTCGTCCTCGGCGGGATCGACGGCTCCTGGCCGGCGAGCGTCGCCAGCGGCATGGAGGCGGCGGCCCACGAGGCCGGGCTGCACGTGGTGATCTCCGTCGCCCGGACGCCGGCCGGCGAGGGCCGGCACGTCCCCGACTGGGTGGATCGGGCGCTGGAGCGCGGCAGTTCCGGCGTGGTGGTCGGCCTCGCCGAGCCGACCGACGACCAACTGGCCAGGCTGGCGCGGGCGCGGATCCCCTGCGTCGTCATCGACCCGCTCAGCGATCCGCCGCCCGGCGTGTGGTCGGTCGGCACCACCAACTGGTCGGGCGCCTACGAGGCGACCAGCCACCTGCTCGACCTGGGGCACCGGCGGATCGGCCTGGTCACCGGGCCACCCGGGCACCTCTTCGCGCGGGCGCGCATCGCCGGCTACCGCTCCGCCCTGTCGGCGGCCGGCGTCGACGCACCGCCGGAACTGCTGCGACACGGCACCTACGACCGGGACAGCGGCCGCGAGCAGGTGTCGGCGCTGCTCGCGCTGCCCGTGCCGCCCACCGCGCTGTTCGTCTGCTCCGACCACATGGCCATCGGCGGCTACGCGGCCCTCGCCGAGGCCGGCCTGCGGTTGCCTGACGACGTCAGCGTCGTCGGCTTCGACGACCTCCCGGAGGCCCGCTGGGTCACGCCGCCGCTGACGACCGTGCGGCAACCCCTCAAGGAGATGGGCGGCAACGCCCTCCGGGTCCTCGCCCGGCTGATCGCCGGCGAGGAGGTGGAGAGCCCCCGCGTCGAACTGGCCACCACCCTGGTGCCGCGCGGCAGCACCGCGCCCCGCCGCTGAGGGCCCCTCGGCGCGCCGGGCTCAACGGCCGGTCGCGGCCGCGCGTTGGGCGGCGAGCCGGACGGGGGCGTTGGGCGCCCCGTAGCCCTCGTAGCCGGGGTCGCGCTGGACGAGCTCGAAGAAGACCCGGCCGACGGTCTCCGTGTAGCAGTGCCGGAACGCGCCGCGCTCGTCCCGGTCGTACAGGATGCCGAGATCGCGGTAGCTCGCCAGCTCGGCCGGCGGGAGGTCGTACCTGGCGGCCAGGTCGTCGTGGTAGTTGGCGGGGATGCGCAGCAGCCGGCCGCCGGCGGCCCGGAAGCGGCGGGCCGCGGCCACCACGTCGGCGGTGGCGAACGCGATGTGCTGGACCGGGGCGGCGCCGCCGGGGGCCGGCCCGACGGTGAGCACGACGCGCACGGAGCCGTCGTCGTTGGTGACGACCCGGCTGCGCAGCAGGCCGTAGGTGTCGGCGACGTCGACGCTCTCCCCTGGCCGAAGGCCGAGGACGGCGTGGTGGAAGAGGGCCGCCTCGTCGAAGTGGTGCCAGGGCTGGGTGAGCGCCAGGTGGTCGATGCGTTCGACGAGACGCACGTCCCGCTCGGCGGTGGTGGGGGAGAAGTCCGCCGTCCAGCTGGGGAGTTCGGCGCGGTCGGTGGCGCAGAAGAACAGCTCGGTGCCGTCCGGCGCCGCCACCGCTTCGAGCGGGGTGTCCGCCGGGGCGCGGCGGCGTGGCAGGACCGGGGCGAGCAGGGCCTCGGCGCGGCGGGCGGCGGCGGCCGGGTCGGGCGACTCCAGGCCGATGGCCGCCAGGGTGAGGTCCCCGCCCCGGCCGCCGGTGCCGGTGTTGAGCAGGACACGGGCCGCCCCCTGTTCCCAGAGGCTCACCGGCTTGCCGCGGTGCCTGGCGGTGCGGGCGAAGCCGAGGGCGCGCAGCAGCGCGGAGACCGGCTCCGCGTCGGGGGTGACCAACTCGGCGAAGGCCACTCCCGAGGGCACCGTGGGCGCCGGGAGGGCGTTCTCGCTGGAAGGCTCCCCGGCGGCCTCCAGCAGTGCCAGGAGCGAGCGTTGCGCGTCGACGGCGGTGGGGCCGGCCTCCGCCTGCCGGAAGACGTCGTTGAAGACCTCCAGGGAGAGCGGGCCGCGGTAGCCGGCGGCCAGCACGTGCCGGAGGAAGCCCGGCAGGTCGAAGTCGCCCTGGCCGGGGAAGCAGCGGTGGTGGCGGCTCCACTGGAGCACGTCCATGGACGTCGAGGGGGCGTCGGCGAGTTGCAGGAAGAAGATCCGGTCGCCCGGGAGGTCGGCGATGCCGGCGGGCTCGGTGCCCCGGGCGAGGATGTGGAAGCTGTCGAGGCAGACGCCGAGCGCCGGATGGTCGGCGGCCGCCACCAGCCGCCAGGCGTGGTCGTAGGTGTCGACGTGTCGACCCCAGGCGAGCGCCTCGTAGGCGACCCGGACGCCGTGTTCCTCGGCCAGCTCGGCCAGCCGCCGCAACTGCCGGGCGGCCAGGGCGTCGTCGTCGACGGCGAGCGGCGAGACGCTGGAGCAGACCAGCACGGTGTCGACGCCGAGCCGCGCCATGAGCCGGAACTTGTGCGCGGCGCGGCGCAGGTTCCGCGCGAACACGTCCTCCGGCACGGCCTCGATGTCGCGCATCGGCTGGTAGAGGTCGATGGTCAGGCCGAGGTCGGCGGCCAGGTCGCGGACCTCCTCGGGGCCGAGCGGGCTGGCCAGCAGGTCGTTCTCGAAGAGCTCCACGCCGTCGAAGCCGGCCCGGGCGGCGGCGGCGAGCTTCTCGGTGAGGGAACCGCTGAGGGAGACGGTGGCGATGCAGGTGCGGCGGCGCACGGCGTGCTCCTTTCGCGACGGGGGACGAGGGGGAAGGGAAGGGGGCGGGGGGGAAGGGAATGGGCCGGGGGCGGGGGCGGGGGCGAACCGGGGTGGGGGGAGCGGCGGTCGGCCGCGGCGGCGAGTTCGGTGACGTCGGCGAGCATCAGGTCCCGGTCCGGGTCCCGGCCGGTGATCAGCCGGAAGGCGTCGGCGGCCTGGAACGCGGCCATGCCGGCGCCGTCCAGCGTGGCGCAGCCCGACGCCCGTGCGGTGCGCAGCAGTTCGGTCTCCAGCGGCCGGTAGACCACCTCGGCGACCCACAGCGCGGGCGTCAACAGTGCTGCCGGCAGGGGGAGTCCGGGGTGGGCCGCCATGCCGGTCGGCGTGGCGTGCACCAGCCCGTCGGCGGCGAGGAGCAGCGCGGCCAGCTCGGCCGGCTCCGCCGCGTCCGCGCGGTCCGCGCCGAACCGGCGGGCGAGCGCGGCGGCCAGGCCGGTGGCAAGCGCCGGCACGGCGTCCACCACGGTCAACCGCCCGGCGCCCAGGCCGAGCTGGTCGTGCGCCACGGCGCCGCCCGCGCCGCCCGCGCCGAGCTGCACGATCCGGCCGAGGCGGGCGTCGGGCAGCCCGCGGGCGAAGGCGGCCGCGAACCCGGTGACGTCGGTGTTGTGGCCGACCTCCCGGCCGCCGGCCAGGACCACGGTGTTGACCGCGCCCAACCGCTCGGCGCCCGGCGCGAGTTCGTCCAGGTGCGGGACGACGAGGCGCTTGCAGGGGTGGGTGACGTTCAGCCCGTCGTAGCCCAGGTCCCGGGCCGCGCGCAGCAGTTCGCCGACGGCCTCGGGGGCGACGCCGAGCCGGTCGATGTCGATCAGCCGGTAGAGGTAGCGCAACCCCTGCCGGTCCGCCTCGCGTTCGTGCACGGCCGGACTCAACGAGGGACCGATGCCGGAACCGATGAGCCCGACGAGATAGGAACCCGCGGTCATCGCGCCTCCAATTCACTAACCGGTTCGTTAGTTGTAGCCCGGGACGGCCCCGGAGGGAAGCCCCCGTTCCGGGGCGGACCGTCGGGTGATCACCGGTCCGGCCTAGAATGAACCCCTCGATCCACGCCCCGATCCACGCCCCGAGTCGACCGTCCGAGGAGCCGCATGGCCGCCGCAGTTCCGCCGCAGAGCCCGGCCGACCCGCGGGTCCGCACCAGGGACGCGGCGCGGACCAGGGCGGAGATCCTCGACGTGGCGACCCGGGAGTTCGCCCGTGCCGGGTACGCCGGCGCCCGGGTGGACGAGATCGCCGCCCGCACCCGCACCACCAAGCGGATGATCTACTACTACTTCGGCGGCAAGGAACAGCTCTTCACGGCCGTGCTCGAGCGGGCCTACTCGGTGATCCGGCAGGCCGAGCAGGAGCTCGACGTCGCGCACCTCGACCCGGTGGCCGCCATCCGGCGGCTGGTCGAGCTCACCTTCGACCACCACGAGGCCCACCCCGACTTCATCCGGCTCGTCAGCATCGAGAACATCCACGAGGCCGAGCACATCGCCGCCTCCGAGGAGCTCAGGAGGCTCGGCTCGCCGGCGATCGACGTGCTGCGCCGGATCCTGGACGCGGGGCGCGGCTCCGGGGTGTTCACGGTCGACGTCGACGCGGTGGACCTGCACGCCATGATCAGCTCGTTCTGCTTCTTCCGGGTCGCCAACCGGCACACCTTCCAGGCGCTCTTCGGGCGCGACCTGGTGGCGGCCGCGCAGCGGGAGCAGCACCGCGCCATGCTCGGCGACATGGTCGTCGCCTACCTCACCGCCGAGCGCGTCACCGACTGACCGCGGCGGCCCGGCCGCCGGCAACCCGCGCCGACGCGCGACCCCTTGACAGACCGTTCGCGGCTCCCCACCATCCCGTAGCAACTCGCTACTAACTATCCAGTGGGTTAATTGCGCCGCGTCTCCCCACCGCGCCGCCGTCCCCTTCCCCGAAGGAGCCGCCGTGACCGCCGTCCCCACCCCCGGGACCCCAGGGACCCCCGGGCAGGAACCCGCCGAGAGCCAACCGCGAAAGGCCGCGCTCGCCGCCTGGATCGGCAGCGCCCTCGAGTACTACGACTTCTTCATCTACGGCAGCGCCGCCGCGCTGATCTTCCCCGACGTCTTCTTCGACGAGTCCGACCCGGCCAACGCCACCCTGCTCTCGCTGGCCACCTTCGGCGTCGCGTACGCCGCCCGCCCGGTCGGCGCGCTCTTCCTCGGTCACTACGGCGACCGGCTGGGCCGGAAGAAGATCATGGTCTTCACGCTGATGCTGATGGGCCTCTCCACCTTCGCCATCGGCTGTCTGCCGACGCGGGAGCAGGTGGGCACGCTGGCGCCCGTGTTGCTGGTGCTCTGCCGGGTGCTCCAGGGGATCTCGGCCGCCGGCGAGCAGGCCAGCGCCAACTCGATGACCCTGGAGCACGCGCCGGGCGGCCGCCGCGGCTACTACACCAGCTTCACCATCAACGGCACCCAGGCCGGCCAGCTGCTCGCCACCCTCGCCTTCATCCCGGTCGCCGCGCTCCCCGACGACCTGCTGCTCTCCTGGGGGTGGCGGGTCCCGTTCTGGCTGAGCGTCGTGGTGGCCGTCGTCGGCTACCTCATCCGCCGCAACCTCGGCGAGACGCCCGCCTTCGAGGAGCAGGCCGCCACCGAGGGCGTGGCCAGGATGCCGCTCGCCGTGCTGCTTCGCGACCACTGGGCCGACGTGCTGCGGGTGGTCGGCGGCGCGCTGATCGCCTCGGTCAGCACCATCTTCACCGTGTGGGCGCTGGCCTACGCGACCAGCGACGCCGTCGACATCGACCGGTCCGACATGCTGTGGGTCGGCGCTCTGGCCAACCTGGTGGCGCTCGGCGCGATCCCGCTCTGGGCCGATCTCTCCGACCGGATAGGGCGGCGCCCGGTCTTCCTGATCGGCGCGGTGGGCAGCGCCGGGATGATGTTCGCCTACCTGTGGGCCATCTCCAGCGGCTCCTACCCGTTGATCCTGCTGCTCGGCATCCTCACCTTCGGCGTGGTCTACAGCGCGGCCAACGGCGTCTGGCCCGCGTTCTACGGCGAGATGTTCCCCACCAGGGTCCGCCTCTCCGGGATGGCCGTCGGCACCCAGATCGGCTTCGCCGTCGCCGGCTTCGCGGTGACCTTCGCCGCCCGGATCGCCGGCCCGGACGGCGACCGCTGGGCCGCCGTCGCCCTGTTCACCGCCCTGCTGTGCGTGCCGCCGGTGATCGCCGCGTTCTCCGCCAGGGAGACCCACGACGTTCCCGCCGACCGGCTCGGCCTGCCCGCATCGCCGGCGGGGATCGGGGAAGGATCTTCGGTGACGGCGGGGGATTGCCAGGGCCGGTAAATCGATACATCCTCGTGAAGGACGCGAAACGGGACGCCTCGGAAGGCACTTCAACCATGGCATCACCACTGGGTGTTCAGCTCTACACCGTGCGCGACGCGCTCGCCGCCGATCGGGACGGCGTGCTCGCGCGGATCGCCGGGATCGGCTACACCGCGGTCGAGCCCTTCAACCCCACCGACGACCCCGAGGGCTTCCGGCGGGTCGCCGACGACCTCGGCCTCACCGTGTCCGGGGCGCACGCGATCCAGCTCCTGCACGGGGAGACCGGGCCGGTCTTCGAGGCCGTGGCCACCCTCGGCACCGACCTGGCGATCCTGCCGGCCGGCATCCCCGAGGAGGAGTTCACCAGCCGCGAAGGGCTCGCCAGGGCCGCGGAGCTGATCAACGGGCTCGCCGAGCAGGCGGCCGGACACGGGCTGCGGCTCGGCTACCACAACCACTGGTGGGAGGTCGAGCCGCTGGTCGACGGCCGGCACGCCATCGAGGGGCTGGCCGAACTCCTCGCCCCCGAGGTGGTGTTGGAGCTCGACACCTACTGGGCCGCGGTCGGCGGCGCCGATGTGCCGGCGCTGCTCGGCCGCCTCGGCGAGCGGGTGGTCGCGCTGCACGTCAAGGACGGACCCGCGGTCAGGAACGAGCCGCACGTGGCCGTCGGCTCAGGGGTGATGCCGGTGCCCGAGGTGCTGGCCGCCGCGCCCGGCGCGCAGCGGATCGTGGAGCTCGACTCCTGCGACACCGACCTCTTCGACGCGCTCACCGAGAGCCGTGCGTACCTCGTCGGACTGGGGTCGGCATGAGCGGCGGACCGGTGGGCGTCGCCCTCGTCGGCGCCGGCAACATCAGCGGGCAGTACCTGCGGACCCTCGGCAGCTTCCCCGACGTCCGGGTGCTGGCCGTCGGCGACCTCGACGAGGAGCGGGCCAGGGCGGCCGCCGCCGAGCACGGGGTACCGGTGGCCGGCGACGTGGACGCGGTGCTCGCGGTCCCCGAGGTGGAGATCGTCGTCAACCTGACCGTCCCGGTGGCGCACGCCCAGGTGGCCACGGCCGCGCTGCGGGCCGGCAAGCACGTCTACGGCGAGAAGCCGTTCACCGCCACCCCGGCCGAGGGCGAGAAGGTGGTGGCCGAGGCCGCCGAACGCGGGCTGCTGCTCGGCGGCGCGCCCGACACCTTCCTCGGCGCCGGTATCCAGTCGGCGGTGCGGGCGGTCAGGGCCGGCCGGATCGGTACCCCGATCGCGGCTGCCACCGCCACCCAGAGCCTGGGCCCCGAGGGTTGGCACCCCGACCCCGCTTTCTTCTACCAGCCGGGCGGCGGGCCGCTGTTCGACATCGGCCCCTACTACCTGACCGCGCTGGTCGCCCTGTTCGGCCCGATAGCCGGCGTCCACGCCGGCGGTGGCCGGGGCCGGGCGGTGCGGAGCGTCGGCTCGGGGCCCAAGGCCGGGCAGGAGTTCCCGGTCGACGTGCCCACCCACGTCCAGGCGCTGCTGGAGTTCGCCTCCGGGGAGACGGCCACCTCGGTCTTCAGCTTCGACTCCTCGATCCGCCGGACCTCCATCGAACTCACCGGCAGCGAGGGCTCGTTGGCGGTCCCCGACCCCAACACCTTCGACGGTCCACTGCGGTTGCTGCCCAACGGCGAGGACGAGTGGGTGGAGCTGCCGATCGAGGGCTCCACCGCGGGCCGGGGCCTCGGCGTGCTGGAGATGGCGCGGGCCCTGCGCGGCGGCGTGCCGCACCGGGCCTCCGGCGCGCTGGCGTTCCACGTGCTCCGGGTGATGGCCGCGATCGCGGAGTCCGCCGAGAGCGGCGAGCCGCGCCGCCTCGACGCGGCCGGCGCCCCGCTGCCGGCGGCGCCGGAGCCGCTGCCGCTCGGCTGGGACCCGTACGCGGCGCAGCTCTGAGCGCTCCGACGGACGTGGCACGACAGGCCGTTGCCAAACTGCGGTGGACGTTGCCCGACCCGCTGAGCGGGCCGCCCCAGGATCCCGCCCGGTCCCCTCGACCGGGCGGGATATCGTCGTTTCCCCGGAGTCGGCCTCGGAGTTGACCCGTGAGTCGGTGCGGCGTGGGGTGCCGTTGTGGCGTGATTGGCCCATTGTTTACCGAGTATTCAACACGTACATATCCCGTATCGTGTCGCGCCGGACGTCACTCGAAAGGGAGATCGATGCGCCGCGACACCAGTGCGGAGACCCCCGCCGGCATATCCGGCGAGCCACCACACCGGCCGGACATCCAGGGCCTCCGCGCCGTCGCGGTGGGCCTCGTCGTCCTCTCGCACGCCGGGGTGCGGGGGTTCGACGGGGGCTACGTCGGCGTCGACGTCTTCTTCGTGATCTCGGGCTTCCTGATCACCTCGCTGCTGCTCCGCGAACTCGACGCGACGGGCCGCCTCTCGTTCCCGAGGTTCTACGCCAGGCGCGCGATGCGCCTGCTGCCGGCCGCGACGCTGGTCGCCCTCGTCACCCTGGTCGGCGCCCGCGTCTACCTGTCCAAGCTGCGGTTCGAGGAGTACACAGGGGACGCGCTGGGCGGGCTGCTCTACGCCGAGAACATCCGGCTGGCGATCACCGGCACCGACTACCTCTCCGAGGGCACCCCGCCTTCGCCGTTCCAGCACTTCTGGTCGCTCGCCGTCGAGGAGCAGTTCTACCTGCTCTGGCCGCTGCTGCTGTGGCTCGGCTGGCGGGCGCTGCGCCGCCACCGGGCGCGCGTCGCGGCGCTGACCGCGGCGCTCTGCCTGGTGTCGTTCTGGCTCAGCGTGACCGTGACCGAGAGCTCGCCCTCCTGGGGCTACTTCGGGACGCACACCCGGTTCTGGGAGCTGGGCGCCGGAGCGCTGCTCGCCCTGGGCGTCGGGCGGTTGAACCGGCTGCCGGCCCCGCTCGCGGCGCCGATGACCTGGCTCGGCCTCGGCTGCGTGCTGCTGGCCGCCGTCTGGTTCGACGACACGACGCCCTACCCCGGGTACCACGCGCTGCTGCCGGTGCTCGGCACCGCGCTCGTGCTGGCCGGCGGCTGTTCGCCCGCCAGGGGCGACGCCCGACTGCTGCTCGCCATCCGGCCGGCCACCTGGGTCGGCGGGGTGTCGTACGGCTGGTACCTGTGGCACTGGCCGCTGCTCGTCATCGGCCCGACGGCGCTCGGCAGGGCCGACGACGACGGGCTGACGCTCCCGGTGCTGCTCTGCGTGGCCGCCCTGCTGCTGGCCTGGGGGACGCTCCACCTGGTGGAGAACCCGCCGCGCTTCCACGTGGGGCTGCGGCACCGCCCGCACCGGGCGTTGGGCGTCGGCTTCGGCCTCTCGGCGAGCGCCAGCGCCGTCATCCTCGTCGCGTCGGCCTTCCCGCCGCCGATCAGTTCCGGCTCGTCGGCCCCGGCGCTCGGCGAGGCGCTGGCCGGCGCGGCCGATCCGCGGGGGGAGTTGGCGCGGCTCCTGGCCGAGCCGGGCGACGGGCTGCCGAGCAATCTGACGCCGGCCCTCGACCGGATCAGGGAGGCGCGGTCCGCGCTCTACCGGGACGGCTGCCACGTGGAGGACGACAGCGACAGGACCCCGCACTGCGTCTACGGCGACCCCGACTCGGAGCGGGTCGTCGTGCTCTACGGCGACTCGCACGCCGCCCAGTGGTTCCCGGCGCTCGACCGGCTGGCGAGGGACAACGACTGGAAGTTGGTCACCCTGACCAAGGCGTCCTGCAAGGTGCCCACCGTCACCACGATCCGCGACCACCGCGCCTACGAGGGGTGCGACACGTGGCGGACCGAGACGCTGGACTGGATCCGGGAGCTCGGACCCGAACTGGTGATCGCCTCCTCCTCCGAGGAGGGCGACCTCGCCGGCCCCACCGACGACCCGCTGCGGGAGTGGGCCGACGGCTACCGGGGGACGTTCGAGGCCCTCGCGGACAGCGGGGCCCGGCTGGCGCTCCTCCTCGACACCCCCTGGCCGGTCGGCGACCCGGTCGAGTGCGCGGCCGAACGCCCGCTGGAACTGCGGGACTGCGTGAACCGGCTGCCGGGCGCGGTGCACGACCAGGCCAGGCGGGACGCCGCCACCGAGGTGGCGGAGACGATGGGCGTCCCGGTCATCGACCCCGTCCCCTGGCTCTGCGCCGACACCGGCGAGTGCCCCGTCGCCGTGGGCGACACGTTCGTCTACCGCGACGACAACCACCTCAGCGAGGGCTACGCGGCGGCCCTCGCCCCGGTACTCGGCGACCGGCTCGCCGAACTCCGGCCCGAACTGTTCCCCGCGGGCGACGACGGCGCACGGTAGCCGGCGTGGGTCGCCGGGGCCCGGTCAGCCCGGCAGTGGTACCCGGGCGGTGAGCCCGTCCGGCCAGCGCAGGGTCACCTCGTCGTCCGGTCCGACGGTGATCTCGGGGGCGGCGGGCGGTTCGGTGTCCGGCCGGTCGAGGACGACCAGCGCGGCCACCACCTCGCCCGCCCGCGGCGGCCCCTCGGTGGCCAGCCACGGCACCGCCGTGTGGCGGCCGAGCGGCGTCACGTCCGTCAACGGTGTGACGCCCGACCTGTCGAGGCCGCGCAGGCTCCGCACCGTGGAGCGCAGCCCGCCGCCGACGGCCTGTCCTGCCGCCGTCTCCGGCGGCTCGTCGGCCGTCAGGGGCCAGCCGCCGAGCCGCAGTTCGCGGCACGAGGCGGCGGAGCCGGTGATCCGCGCCAGCCGGACCTCGACGCCGTCGCGCAGCACCGAGGCGACGGTGAGCACCGGGCCGGGGGTCACCTGCCCGACGCGTCCCGAGCCGTGGTCGGGGCTTTCGTCGGCGCCGGCGTCCACCCAGCGGACCTGGCCGCCGGAGGCCGCCGCCAGCACGCCGCCTGGCAGCTCCCCGGCGTAGTGGGTGGTGAACCCGGAGCGGTGGCTCGGGCGGCCGGCGTGGTCGAGCAGCACCACCGCGTTGTCCAGGGGGTCCTCGGCCGCCGGCCCGGCGAGCGGCGGCACGGTGGCCGTCGAGTAGCCGAGCCTGGCGTAGAGCGGGGCGTCGGTGCCGGTGGCGCCAGGCGTCGCGTGGTCGGTGCCGTGGTTGAGCAGCAGCGCCACGCCGGTGTCGCGGCGGGCCGAGACCAGCCAGCCGGGGGCCGCGACCACCCGGGCCGTGTCGCCGGTCTCGATCGGCAGCGGCTCCTCGCGCGCCGTCCACACGGGGTGGTCGGCGGGCAGGGCGAGGCCGAGCATGCCCTTGGCCGCCCAGTAGGGCGATCCTGGCCCCGAGTACGCCTGCCGCATCGCCGGCCACGGGTGGTGCCAGCCGATGGAGAGCAACCCCCGCTCGCCGTCCGGCGCTTGGTGCTCGGCGAAGTGCCGCAGGACCCCGCTCGCGGCGCGCCGCAACTGCCCGGGCGGCAGCGCGTCCACGCCGGTCAGGGCCGCGGTCCAGAACGGCGCCGCGGCGGCGAACCGGTAGATCAGGCTGCGGCCCTGGAGCAGCGGCGAGCCGTCCGCGCCGAGCAGCCGGACGGCGTCCGCCAGGTAGCGGGCGAGGTCGGCCGCCCACCGCTCGCGCAGCGCGGGCGGGCAGAGCGATCCGGTGACGTCGAACAGCTCGGTCCACAGCAGCGGGTAGAGGTGCAGCGCCCAGCCGGTGTAGTGGTCGTAGGCCCGTTCGTCCGCGCCGTCCGAGAGCCAGCCGGCCGGCCGGCGGAGCGCGGCGTGGACGGCCAGGTCGGCCTCCACGTCGGCGGCCGACCAGGGGCCGCCGACCTCGCGGAGGAAGGACTCCACGACGATCCGGAACCACACCCAGTTGATCGGCGGGTAGGGCTGGCCGACGACGGTGGCGAGCCAGTCGACGGTCCGCTCGCGGACCCCGTCGTCCAGCGCGTCCCAGAGCCAGGGCCTGGTGAGTTGGAGGATCAGCGCGATGGACGCCGCCTCGACCTTGGCCTGGCCGAGCCGGTCGGGGCGCGGCCAGTACTCGGGGGAGCGCGGGTCGGTGCCGGCGGTCAGGCCGGCCGCGTAGCGTTCGAGCAACGCGGCCTGGCCGGCGCCGCGTTCGCCGGCGATCCGGAAGCCGGCCAGCAGGAAGGAGCGGGCGAAGCCCTCCAGGCCGTCCGAGTCGCGGCCGTGGCCGCTGGCCGGGCCCGGCAGGTCGACGCGGGCCAGCCCAGGCGAGCGGTACGGGTCGAGGGCGGCCAGCATCCGGTCGGCGTGCGCGGCCCAGTGCGCCCTGGTCCAGCCGGTGTGCGGGGAGAGCGCCGGGTCCTGGGGTGGGAGAGGGATCACGCCTGCACCGCCAGGGACTCCCGGGTGACCGGGTCGAGCGGCGGCAACCCCCGTGCGTAGCGGTCGAGTTCGTCGAGCGCGGCGGCGGTCATCCGGCGGGTCTCGGAGCCGAGCGAGCCGGCGATGTGCGGGGTGAGCACGACGTTGGGCAGGTCGTAGAGCGGCGAGGCGTCGGGCAGCGGCTCGGGTTCGGTGACGTCCAGGACGGCGTGCAACGCGCCGGCGGCGCAGGCGTGTTCGAGCGCCGCGGTGTCGACCAGCGCGCCGCGCGCGGTGTTGATCAGCACCGCGTTCGGCGGCAGCGCGGCGAGTTCGGCGGCGCCGATCAGGTGGTGGGTCTCCGGGAGCGAGGGCGCGTGCAGGCTGAGCACGTCGGCCTGCGGCAACGCGTCGGCGAGGGTGGCGGGTTCGGCGCCGGCGGCCGCGATGGCCGCCGGGTCGGCGACCGGGTCGACCACCAGCACCCGGCCGAGGCCGAGCCGCACCAGCAGCTCGGTGACCCGGCGGCCGATCCGGGAGAAGCCGACCAGCACCACCGTGCGGTCCCGGCCGGTCAGTTCGCCGTGCGCCTCCCGGTAGCTCCAGTCGGTGCGGAACCTGCGGGCCTCGGCGGCCAGGAACGGCACCTTCTTGAACGCCCAGAGCACCGCGGCCAGCGTGTACTGGGCGACGGGCTCGGCGTTGGCGTCGGCGGCCGTGGTGACCAGCACGCCGCGGTCGAACACGGCGTCGGTGACGTGGAGCCGCACGGTGCCGGCGGCGTGCAGCACCGCGCGCAGCCGGGGCGCCGCCGCCAGCACCCGCTCGTCGAGGAGCGGGCAGCCCCAGGACGTCAGCAGCACCTCGGCGGTGGCGAGCCGGCGGCGGGCGGCGGGCGAGTCCAACTCGTGGGCCGCCAGCGGCTCGTGGACGGTGGCCAGCTCGCGCAGCCGGGCGAGCTCGGCGTCGCCGAACAGGGTGCCGAGCCAGCCGGCGTCCATCACCAGCAGGGTCTCGGGGCGGCGTGGCGTCACTTGACGCTCCCGGCGGCGAGTCCCGACCGCCACTGGCGTTGCAGCACCACGAACGCCAGCAGCAGCGGGACGACGGCGAGCAGCGAGCCTGCCACGACGAGGGGGGTGTACTGCGGGAACTGGCTCACGCGCGCGCTCCACTGGAAGAGGCCGAGGGTCATCGGGAACAGGTCGGGGTCGGTCAGCATGACGAGGGGGAGGAAGAAGTTGTTCCAGATGCCCACGAACTGGAAGAGCAGGATGGTCACCACGCCGGGGCGCATCATGGGCAGCGCGATGGTGAAGAAGGTGCGCAGCTCGTTCGAGCCGTCCATCCTGGCGGCCTCCAGCACCTCGTCGGGCACCGCGGCCTCGGCGTAGGCGCGGGCCAGGTAGACGCCGAAGGGGTTGGTGAGCAGCGGGATGAACACCGCCCAGAAGGTGTTGACCACCCGCAGCTCGGAGGCGAGCAGGTAGAGCGGCAGGGCGAGCGCCGTGGTGGGCACCAGCACCCCGGCCAGGGTGACGGCGAACAGGGCGCGGCGCCCGGGGAAGTCGAGCTTGGCGATGGCGTATCCGCAGGCGGCGCAGATCAACGCGCCGAGCACCGAGCCGAGTCCGGCGTAGAGCAGGGAGTTGCGCACCCAGGAGAGGAAGACGCCGTCCTCCTCGGCGAACAGGTCGCCCAGGTTGGTCCAGAGGTTCCAGTCGCCCAGCTCGAAGGCGCCGGTGGTGGAGAAGTCGCCGACGGACTTGGTGGCGGAGGTGAGCAGCCAGATCAGCGGCAGCACGCTGTAGAGCGCGGCGATCCCGAGCAGGGTGTGCACGGCGCCCCGGGACATCCAGCGGGACGAGGACGACGTTCTCATCGAGACCTCCGGGCGGAGAGGCGCATCACCAGCGCCGAGAGCAGGGCGGAGGCGACGGCGAGGAGCAGTGAGGCGGCGGCGGCCCGGCCGTAGTCGTTGCTGATGAACGCGGCCTCGTAGACGTAGAGGCTGGGGGTCCAGGTGCTGGTGACCGAGCCGGTGAAGTTGCGCATCACCAGGGGCTCGGTGAAGAGCTGGAGCGAGCCGATGACGGTGAAGACCAGGGCGACGAACACGGTGGGCCTGATCATCGGGACCTTGATGCCGAGGGCGGTGCGCACCGGCCCCGCGCCGTCCACCCGGGCGGACTCCAGCACCTCGCGCGGCACGGTGCGCAGCGCGGTGTAGAAGATGATCATGTTGTAGCCCATCCACTGCCAGGTGGCCATGTTGACGATGGACGGCAGCACGCCCGAGCTGCCCAGCGGGTCCCAGGGCAGCACGTCGTTGAGCGGGCCGATGTTGGGGCTGTAGAGGTAGGTCCAGATGAGGACCGCGATCACGCCTGGCACGGCGTAGGGCAGGAAGACGGCGAGCGACCAGAACTGGCGGAGCCGGACGGTGGCGCCGTCGAGCAGCAGGGCGAGCAGCAGCGCGCCGCCGAGCATCAGCGGGATGTGGAGCAGCGCGTAGGCGGCGACGTTGAGCACGCCGTCGTGGAAGGCGGCGTCGGTGAGCACGTCGCCGTAGTTCTCCAGCCAGACGAACACGTCGCGCGGGCCCTCGAAGCCGAGCCCGGAGAGGCGCTCGGTGAACAGGCTGAGGTAGAGGGCGTAGCCGATCGGCACCAGCACGGTGCCGGTGAGCAGCAGCGCGAAGGGAGCGACGAGGAGCAGGGTGGCCGGCGAGGTCCTGCGGCGGCGTGGCGCGCGGCTGCCGGACGCCCGGTCGGTTCCGGGGTCGCTGTCGGTGGGGGCGAGGACGGTCATGCGGGGCTCCCCTCGCGGACCGAGAGGCCGCGGCCGCGCATCTCGGAGACGGCGGCGCGCTGCACCCGGCGGACGGCGTCGGGGATGGTGGTGCCGCCGGTGGGCACCGGGCCGAGGGAGTCGGCGACGGTGGAGAACAGGCCGAGCGCGTTGGGGCCCCAGGTCCACTCGGGGACCCGGTCGCCGGCCACGTCGAGCACGTCGAAGACGGGGTCGCCGACGAAGAAGTCGTCGGGGAGGATCTCGCGGGCGATCTCGCGGTTGGGCAGGTAGGCGGGGAAGGGCGAGGTGAAGGTGGCGCCGATGCGCGGGTAGTCGGGGCCGGCGCAGAGCCAGCGCAGGAAGGTCACCGCGGCCTCGGGGACCGGGCTCTCCTCCGACACCGAGAACGCGCTGCCGCCCTGCATCCCGTTGGCCGGCTCGCCGTCCCAGGTCGGCATGGTGACGACGGCCCAACGCCCGGTGTCGTCGGGTATCGACCGCTTGAGCGTGCCGACGCTCCAGGCGGCGCCGAGCAGCCCCCAGAGCCGGCCCTCGTGCATGCCGGCGATCCAGTCCTGGGTGCCGGTGCCGCCCGAGCCGACCAGGTCGGCGGCGATCAGGTCCTGCCAGTAGCCGGCGGTCCGCAGGGTGCCCTCGCTCGCGACGTCCACCACCCAGGTGTCGCCCTCGATCCGCCACCAGGGCTGTCCCGCGCCCCAGCACATGCCGGCGAAGAACGAGCCGTCGTTGAGGGGGAAGGTGGTGATCCTGGCTGCCGGGTCCGCCGCCCTGACCGCCTCGGCGGCGGCGGCGAACTCGTCCCAGGTGCGCGGCGCCGCGATGCCGTGCTGGTCGAAGAGGTCCTTGCGGTAGTAGAAGGCCATCGGCGCCAGGTCCATCGGCACGGCCCAGGTGCGGCCGTCGGGGCGCACCGCGCGCCAGGCGGCGGGGGAGTAGCCGTCGGCCAGGTCGGCGACGTCGTCGGTGATCTCGCGCAGGCCGCCGGTGGCCAGGAGTTGGATCAGGCCCTGGTACTCGACGTGCAGGATGTCGGGCGCGTTGTGCGCGCGGATGGCGTTGGTCTGCTGGGCGTAGCCGCCGGACAGGCCGCCGGCGATCACGTTGAGTTCGACGTGCACGTCCCGCTGGGCGGCGTTGAAGGCGGCCACGTACTGGTCCATGCCGGTCATCCACGACCAGATGGTGACCCGGGTGGCACCCGAGGCGGTCGTGCGTGACGAACAGCCGGAGAGCGCGGTACCACCCGCGGCGAGCGCCGCGGCGCCGGCCGAGGCGCGCAACAGGGCGCGCCGCGACCAGCCGGTGTGAAGCGCCATTGGTTGATCCCCCTTGATCTCTCCTGACGCCCACTCCGCCCGTTGGGAGTGGTGCCGGACACTTCAACCTGTGCGATAGTTCGTGGTCAATCATTCGGAACTGAATCGATCAGAATCGATCAGAAGCGAAGGTGGTGGTGGGGGTGGCGGACGGCGCCGGCGGCACCGGCGGGCTCGCCTGGGAGCGGCAGGAGCGCATCCTGGCCGCCGTCCGGAGCTCCGGGACCGTGCGGCTCTCCGAACTCGTGCGCCGGCTCGGCGTCTCCGCCGTCACGGTGCGGCGGGACGTCACCGCGCTCGCCGACCGCGGCCTGGTGCGCCGGGTGCACGGCGGCATCACGCTGCCCTACCGCGGCCTCGGCGAACCGGGCAGGAGCGGGCCGCCCGCCGTCTTCGTCGGCATGGTGGTGCCCTCGGTCGACTACTACTGGCCCGAGGTGATCAAGGGCGCCCAGGCCGCCGTCGCCGCCGAGGGCGGCCGCCTCGTGATGCGCGCCTCGAGCTACGACCCGGCCGACGACCGCCGCCAGGTCGGCGCGCTGCTCGACCGCGGCGTCCAGACGCTGCTGGCCGCGCCCGCGACCGCCGGCGCCGCCGGGCTCGAACTGCTGCGCTGGCTCGGCGGGTTGCCGATCCCGGTGGTGCTGGTGGAGCGGCTGCCGCCGCCCGCGCTGCCCACCCTGGCGCTGGACGCCGCCACCACCGCGCACGCCCTGGGCGCCGGTCTCGCCGTGCGCCACCTGGTGACCCTCGGGCACCGGCTGATCGCCCTGATCACCTCCCGGTCCAGCCCCACCAGCCGGGCGCTGCGCGCCGGTTGGCGGGAGGCCACCGCCTCCCTCGACCTGCCGCCGCACGGCCACCTGGACATCGACGTGCCCACCTACGGCACCGCCGGCTGGGTCGACGCCTACGACGAGGTGCTGGCCCGCTGCCGGGAACGCGGCGTGCGGGCGCTGCTCGTCCACTCCGACCGCGAGGCCATCGGCATGGTCGAGCGCGCCCGCGACCTGGGTCTTCGGGTGCCGGAGGAGTTGGCCGTCGTCTCCTACGACGACGAGGTCGCCGCCGCCTCCGACCCGCCGCTGACCGCCGTCCGCCCGCAGAAGCACCGGCTCGGCGCGCTGGCCGCCGAGCTGGCGCTGGCCCGCCTCGCCGACACCGGCGAACGCCCGGTACACCGCCTCCAGTTGTGGCCCACGCTGATCGTCAGGGAGTCCTGCGGCGGCGCGGCCCCCGACCGGCCCCGGGACGGGCCCTAACCTCCGACGCCGGTGACCGCCACCATCAGCGGCAGGCCCAGGATGATGATCACCGCGCCCAGCACGTCGAAGGTGAAGCCGGAGCGGATCATCGTGGTGATCGGCACCACGCCCGAGCCGTAGGCGATGGCGTTCTGCGGCGTCGAGACCGGCAGCATGAACCCGAACGACGCGGCGAACGTCGCCGCCAGCGCCGGCACGAACGGGTCGACGTCCGCCGCCATCGCGATCGGCAGCACGATCGGCACCACCACCGCGGCCGACGCCGTGTTGCTCGTGGTCTCCGACACCAGGATCGCCAGCGCCGCCGAGAAGGCGGTGATCCAGAACAGGCTGGTCATCCCCAGCGCGTCGTTGGCCTCCGTGCCGATGGTCAGCGCAAGACCGGTGGACTCGAGCAGCGAGCCGAAGATGATCCCGGTGCCGAACAGCACGATGGTGCCCCAGTCGATCCGCGCCGCGTCGCTCCAGTTGAGCGTCGCCTCCCGGCGGGCGAAGTTCGTCGGCAGCAGGAACAGCAGCGAGGCGCCGAGCACCGCCACGATCCCCTCGTTGAGCCGGCCGCTTACCGTCTCGTACACCGAGGAGTCGGTGCCCGCGACCAGCGCCACCACGCCCGGCGTGATCCACAGCACCACCGTGATCCCGAAGGCGATGAGCGTGTTCCACTCCGCCCTGGACAGCCGCCCCAGCTCGGCGCGCTGCTCAGCCACGTACTCCTCGATGCCCTCGATCCGGCGGATCTCGGGCCGGTTGACCAACAGCAGCACCACGGCAAGCACCACGAACATCAGCGCGCAGATCGGCAGCGCCGTCGCCATCCACTGGGCGAACGAGATCCGTTCACCCGTCGCCTCCTCGATCAGGCCCCGCCCGATCAGGTTCGGCGGCGAGCCCACCGGCGTCAGCAGCCCGCCCACGCTCGCGCCGTACGCCAGCATCAGCACCAGCGCCGCGCCCACCCGCAGCCGCGTCGGGTCGAAGTCCGGCTCCACCAGACCGCGGTCCTGGAGCAGCTTGGCGATCACCGTCAGGATGCCGAGGGCGGTCGGCAGCAGCATCGCCACCGTCGCCGTGTTGGACACGAAGGCGGACAGCACGCAGGTGATCCCGCCGAACGCCACGATCACGCCGACCGTGGACCGGCCGACGCCGGGCAGCGCCAGGATGCGGAACGCGAACCGCCTGGCCAGGCCGTGCTTGAGCATCGCCTGGGCGAGGATGAACGCCCCGATGAAGGTGAAGACCGTCGACGAGCCGAACGGCGCCAGCGCGTCGTTCGCCGGCACCACCCCGAACAGCACGATGCAGCCCACCCCGATCAGCCCGCCCACCGGGATCGGCACCGGTTCCGTCACCCACAGCACCACCACGCCGAGCAGCAGCCCGGCGAGGGTCTGCTGGCTGGGCGCCATGTCGAGCGGCAGCGCCAGGAAGACCACGGCCACCAGCGGCGCCAGCCACAGTCCTGTGGTCCGCCTGGCCCGTTCGAACCGCTCCTCGGCCGGCGTGAGCCGCTGTTCGCCGAGGCTGCGGTAGGTCGCGTGGCCCAACAGGGCCTTCTGTACGTCGGTTCTGGTTCCGGGCCCGCTGTCGCTGGTTGTCATGGAGCCACCTCCGAGTTCCTGTCCCGCCGCGCCGCGGGACTCCGATCAACCTGCCGTCGAACGGCCCGGTCGTACAGGGGTGGTGCACGAAGTCGTCCCTGGGACGGGTGGGAACGCGCGGCCGGTGCGTCGAGCGCGCACCGGAAGTGGCGTGTTTCGCGCACGGCTGGCTAGAGTCGGGCCCACGCGCCCACGCGCACGCCCCCGAGGGGGCCGAGAGAGCGAGGACGGTCGGTCGGATGGCAACCCCAGGCAGTCGCGGCACGCTCAGGTCCCGCGAGCGGCGGGAGCAGATCATCAGCCTCGCGACGGACGCCGGCCTCGCGAGCGTCGAGGAGTTGGCCGCCCGCTTCGGCGTCACGGCCTCCACCATCCGCCGCGACCTCACCCAGCTCAGCGCGAGCGGCCGGCTCGCCCGCACCTACGGCGGCGCCATCGCCGTCCCGCACCGCGGCGAGGCGTCGCTCGACCAGCGCGACAGCGAGGCGTTCGAGCCGAAGCGGGCCATCGCCCGCTGGGCCGCGGAACGCGTCGAGGTCGGGCAGTCCCTGCTGCTCGACGCCGGCACCACCGTGGCCCTGGTGGCCCGCGCCCTGCCGCCCGAGGCCTCGTTGACGGTCACCACCGCCAGCCTGCCGGTGCTCCACCACGTGCAACACCGGGACGACGTCACCACGCTGTGCCTCGGCGGGCGGCTGCGCGCGCTGAGCGACGCCTTCGTCGGGCCGCTGGCCGAGGCCGCGTTGGAGCGGATGAGCTTCGACGTCGCCTTCCTCGGCGCCGACGGCGTCACCAGCGACGGCGGCCTGTGCGAGGCCGAGCTCGAACAGACCAGGCTCAAGGAGCTGATGGCCCGCCGCTCCCGCCGGGTCTACGTGCTGACCCACGCCGCCAAGCTGGGCCACCGCCCCTTCCGCGCCTGGGCCAGGCTCGAGGGGGACTGGACGCTGGTCACCGACGACGGCGCGCCGCCGCACGTCGTCGAGGAGTTCAGGGCGGCCGGCCGGGACGTCGTCGTGGTGCCCACGGCGCGGCACGCGGAGACGCACGGGGAGACGCCGGCGGAGACCGCCGCGCCTGCGTGAACCGGCGGTCCGCCGCGGGGCAGGATGGCCGACATGTCACGGCCAGCCGCACGCCACGAGACCCCGGAGGAACGGGCCGACCGAAACTTCGTCGAACTGCTCCAGGAACTGCGCGTGACGCAGACCGGGGTGCAGATCCTCTTCGCGTTCCTGCTCACGCTCGCGTTCACCGAGCGCTTCACCGACCTCGACGACTTCGAACGCGCCACCTACGTCACCACCCTGGCGCTCGCGCTCTGCGCCACCGCCCTGTTCACCGCCCCCGCCGCGGTCCACCGCGCGCTCTTCCAACGCGGCGCCAAACGGCTGCTGGTGGTCGTCTCGGCCCGGCTCGCCGCCGCCGGACTCGTCGTGCTCGCGCTCTCGTTCACCGGCGCGATGCTGCTGGTGGTGAGCGTGGTGGTCAGCCGCACGGCCGGGATCATCGCCGGCGGCTGCGCCTTCCTGCTCTGCGGCGCGCTCTGGGGGGTGCTGCCGCGGCTGCTCAGACACCGGGCCGGCCCCGGGGACCGGAACGGTGCCCGGGGCCGGCCCCTCCCTCCTGCCCCTCCCGGTCGCTAGCCAGGCCGCGCGGAGTCCGGGGCCCGAGCCGGCGCCGGAGCGGGCGCCGGGTCGGCCGCCTCGGTGTGCTCCGCGTCCTCGACCTCGGCCCTGATCCGCTCGCAGGCGCGGCTCAGCAGCCGCGAGACGTGCATCTGCGAGATGCCGAGCTGGTGGGCGATCCCGCTCTGCGTCATGCCGTGGAAGTAGCGCAGGTAGAGGATGTGCCGCTCCCGCTCCGGCAGGGCCCGCAGCGGATCCCTGACCGACTCCCGGTCCACCACCCGGTCGAAGCCCGGCTCCGGCTCGCCCAGCGTGTCGAGCAGCGAGTAGTCGCCGTCCGAACCAGGAAGTTCCGCGTTCAACGACAGCGTGCTGTAGCTCTCCAGCGCCTCCATGCCCGTCCTGACCTCGTCCTCGGTCAGGCCGCTGTGCTCGGCGATCTGCGACACGCTCGGCCCCCGGTCGTCCAGCCGGTAGCTGAGCTGGCGAGTGGACGCCCGCACCTGGTTCCGCAGCTCCTGGGTGCGCCGCGGCACGTGCAGCCCCCACAGGTGGTCGCGGAAGTGCCGCTTCACCTCGCCCACGATCGTGGGCACCGCGTAGCTCTCGAAGGGCCGGCCGCGGTCCGGGTCGTACCGGTGCACCGCCTTCACCAGGCCGAGCGCGGCGACCTGCTCCAGGTCCTCGAGCGACTCGCCGCGGTCCCGGAAGGTGCGCGCCAACCGGTCCGCCATCGGGATCCAGGCCCGCACCACGTCACGGCACAGCTCGTCCCGCTCGGCGCAGGGCGGCAGCTTCGCGATGCGCGCGAACTCCCGGCTGGTGTCGGGGGCGTCATCGTGGGGATGGCGCCGTTTTCGGGGTTGTGCGGGTGTGTTCATGGTGCGTCTCCCTGTGCTCGCCACGGAAGAGGCCGCTGACCTCAGTCTGCCCGCTAACCCCCGCCGGCACATCTCGGAAGATGACACATTGTGTTCGAGCAATCTCTTACCGTGATACAACAAGCCGCGGACAGGCCGTGACAGCGAAGGGACGGTCCATGGCGACGCTGACGGACACACGGGCCGCGGAGCACGCGCCGAGACGCCGTGGCCCCGGTCGGATCCTGGTGTCCTGGGTGACCACCACCGATCACAAACAGATCGGCACCCTGTACCTGGTCACGGCGTTCCTCTTCTTCCTGCTGGCCGGCTCCCTCGCCATGGTGATGCGCGCCGAGCTCGCCAGGCCGGGACTGCAACTCGTGACCGCCGAGCAGTTCAACCAGGCGTTCACCCTGCACGGCACGATCATGATGCTGCTCTTCGCCACCCCGCTCTTCGCCGGCTTCGCCAACTGGATCATGCCGCTCCAGCTCGGCGCCCCCGACGTGGCCTTCCCCCGGCTGAACGCGCTCGCCTACTGGTTCTACCTCTTCGGCGGCCTGCTGGTGATCGGCTCGCTCCTCACCCCGGCCGGCGCGGCCAGCTTCGGCTGGTTCGCCTACGCGCCCCTCAACGACGCCGTGCGCTCGCCGGGGCTCGGCCCCGACATGTGGGTCATGGGCCTGGCGCTCTCCGGCTTCGGCACCATCTTCGGCGCCGTCAACTTCATCACCACCATCGTCTGCATGCGCGCGCCGGGGCTGACCATGTTCCGGATGCCGATCTTCGTCTGGAACATCCTGCTCACCAGCGTGATGGTGTTGCTGGCCTTCCCGGTGTTCGCCGGCGCCCTGTTCTGCCTCGCGGCCGACCGGGTCTTCGGCGCCCACGTCTTCGACCCGGCCAACGGCGGCGCGCTGCTGTGGCAGCACCTCTTCTGGTTCTTCGGCCACCCCGAGGTCTACATCATCGCGCTGCCGTTCTTCGGCATCGTCACCGAGATCATCCCGGTCTTCAGCCGCAAGCCGATCTTCGGCTACCTCGGCCTGATCGGCGCCACCATCGCCATCGCCGGCCTCTCCATGACGGTCTGGGCGCACCACATGTTCGCCACCGGCGCGGTGCTGCTGCCGTTCTTCTCCGGTCTCTCGTTCCTCATCGCCGTGCCCACCGGCGTCAAGTTCTTCAACTGGATCGGCACCATGTGGCGGGGCTCGCTCAGCTTCGAGACCCCGATGCTCTGGTCGATCGGCTTCCTCGTCACCTTCCTCTTCGGCGGCCTCACCGGCGTCATCCTGGCCTCGCCGCCGCTCGACTTCCACGTCACCGACAGCTACTTCGTGGTCGGCCACTTCCACTACGTGGTCTTCGGCACCGTGGTGTTCGCGATGTTCGCCGGCTTCCACTTCTGGTGGCCCAAGTGGACCGGCCGGATGCTCGACGAACGCCTGGGCCGGATCCACTTCTGGACCCTGTTCGTCGGCTTCCACGGCACCTTCCTCGTCCACCACTGGCTGGGCGTCGAGGGCATGCCGCGCCGCATCGCCGACTACCTGGCCGCCGACGGCTTCACCACCCTCAACACCATCTCCACCATCGGCGCCTTCCTGCTCGGCCTCTCCACCCTGCCGTTCCTCCTCAACGTCTGGCAGACCGCCAGGCACGCCCCACGGGTCGACACCGACGACCCGTGGGGCTTCGGCCGCTCCCTGGAGTGGGCCACCTCCTGCCCGCCGCCCCGGCACAACTTCACCGAACTGCCCAGGATCCGCTCCGAGTCGCCCGCCTTCGACCTGCACCACCCCGACTTCGCCGAACGCCCGGAGGGCCGCCGCCACCACCACGACGCCACCGACTGAGCGTCACTCGGCCGTCGGGCCGACCAGCTCCACCAGCACGTCCTCCATGGTCACGAAGCCCAGCAGCCGCCCCCTGGCGCTCACCACCGCCGCCAGGTGGGTGACCGCCCGGCGCATCGCCGTCAACGCGTCGTCCAGCGGGGTGTCGAGCCGGATCTGCACCACCGGATGCGTCGCGTCCCGCGGGAAGGGCCGGTGCCGGTCCGCGGCGCCCAGCGCGTCCTTGACGTGCAGATAGCCGAGCACCGTGTTGCCTGGACCCGTCACCGGGAACCGCGAGTAGCCGGAGGAGGCCGCCACCCGCTCCAACTGGCGCGGCGTCACCAGATGGTCGACGGTCACCATCCGCGCCACCGGCACCACGATCTCCGCCACCGTCCTGGTGCCCAACTCCAGCGCGTCCCGCAGCCGTTCACTCTCCTCGGCGGCCAGGAGACCGGCCTCGCTGGAATCCTGCACCAGCCGCACCAGCTCGTCGTCCGTGAACACCGAGGCCACCTCGTCCCGGGGCGTCACCCGTACCAGCCGCAGCAGCACGTTCGCCAGCTCGTTGATCCCGAAGATCACCGGCCGCAGCGCCCTGGTCAGGCCCACCAGCGGCGGGCCGAGCAGCAGCGCGGTGCGCTCGGGCGCCGCCAGCGCGATGTTCTTGGGCACCATCTCGCCCACCAGCATGTGCAGATACGTCGCCACCGCGAGCGCGATCGCGAAGGCGATCGGATGCACCAGGCCGTGCGGCACGTGGACCACCCGGAACAGCGGCTCCAACAGGTGCGCCATCGCCGGCTCCGCCACGGCGCCGAGCACCAGCGAGGACGCGGTGATGCCGAGCTGCGCGGTCGCCATCATCGCCGACAGGTGCCGCAGCGCCCACAGCACGGTGCGGGCGCCGCGCTCGCCCGCCTCGGCCCGCGGCTCGATCTGGTCGCGGCGCACCGAGATCAGCGCGAACTCGGCGCCCACGAAGAACGCGTTGGTCACCAACGTCAGCGCGCCGAGCGTCAGTTGCCAGAACGTCATCGCGACACCCCCGCGCCAGGATCGGCTTCCCGCTCGGGCGGGGCGGTGATCCGCACCCGCGCCGCCCGATGCCGCTCGACGGCCAGCACGTCGAGCCGCCAGCCCGCCAGCTCCACCTGGTCGCCGGCCGCCGGGATCCGGCCGAGTGCCGTGGCCACCAGGCCGGCCACCGTCTCGTAGGGCCCCTCAGGCAGGGCGAGACCGACCGCCGTCAGCTGGTCGATCCGCGCGCCGCCGCCCGCCTCCCACACCCCGGGCCCCGCCCCGGCCAGCTCGGGCACCTCCTCCGGGTCGTGCTCGTCGCGCACCTCGCCGACCACCTCCTCCACGATGTCCTCCAGCGTCACCACCCCGGCCGTGCCGCCGTACTCGTCCACCACCACCGCCATCGACCGCCGCCCGCGCAGCCGCTCCAACAGCCGGTCCACCGGCAGGCTGGCCGGCACCAGCGGCGCCTCCGTCGCCAGCTCGGCGACCGGCACCAGCGAGCGCCGCGCCTCGTCCACCGCCAGCACGTCCTTGATGTGCACCATCCCCACCACGTCGTCCAGGCCCTCGTCGTACACCGGGAACCGCGAAAGGCCGGTGGCCGACGTCAGGTTCGCCGCGTCGGCCGCGCTCGCCGTCCGCCGCAGCGCGTGCACCCCGACCCGCGGCGTCATCACGCTCTGCGCCGTCAGCTCGCCCAGGTGCAGGGTGCGCACGAACAGCTCGGCCGAGTCCGAGGGCAGCACCCCCTCGGCCGCCGAGTGCCGGGCCAGCGCCACCAGCTCCTGCGGGGTGCGCGCCGAGGCCAGCTCCTCGGTCGGCTCCAGGCCGAACCAGCGGACGATCCGGTTCGCCTCCTCGTTCAGATGCCGGATCAGCGGCCCGAACGCCGCCGTGAAGCCCCACAGCAGCGGCGCCACCGTCCGCGCCACCCGCCGCGGGTGGGTGATCGCCCAGTTCTTCGGCATCAGCTCGCCCACCACCATCAGCACCACGGTGGACAGCGCCACGCCGAGCGCCACCGCCAGCGTGGACGCCGTCGAGCCCGGCACCCCTGCGGACCGCAGCGGCCCGCGCAGCAGCCTGGCGAGCGACGGCTCGGAGAGCATCCCGATCACCAGCGACGTCACCGTGATCCCGAGCTGCGCCCCGGACAGCTGGAACGTCAGCCGCCGCACCGCCTTCACCACCCCGGCGGCCCCCGGCTCACCGGCCGCCGCGGCCCGCTCCAGATCGCCGCGCTCCACCGTGGTCAGGGAGAACTCGGCGGCCACGAACACCGCGCAGGCCAGCGTCAGCAGCAACGCCACGAGCAGTAGCAGCAGTTCGATCAACATGTCGCCCCCATCCGAGGTCCGGGCGTGGTCCGGCCGTCACCTTGTGTGATCGGCCGGCCGGCGCGTCGTCTTGAGCCGTTTGCCCGAGTTTCGGGCGGGTACCCGGGCCCGGCTGGCCGCACGAACCGCGCGGCCACGGTCAGGACGGAGGGCGAGCCGAGATGGAACTGGGCACCGATCCCTATGTCGCGGCCGAGCCGGCGCCCGGCGGCGACGGCCTGCTGCGGATCACCCTGGGTTCAGGGCGGACCATGGACCTGGCCTGCAGCGTCCCCGTGGACGGCGTGCTGCGCCTGCGACTGGCCAGGCCGCTCCCACACCACCGCGCCTCCGACTCCGTGCTGCTCGCCCTCCCCGACCGGCGGGCCACGCTGCGCCGGGTGGCGGGCGGCACCGCCATCACGGGCCCGGGCGTCGAGGCGTTCTGGGAGAGCGGCGACCCGGACGCCGTGGAGAGCGGCGAGGGCGCCCCCCAGGCCCTGCGCTTCGGCACCTTCGAACGCTTCTCCGAGGCCGAGGGCGCCACCCTCCCCTTCCAGGCCGGCTACCGCCCGGCGACCGCCGAGCGCCCCGCCGCCTGGGTGGAGACCATCCACCTCGCCCCCGACGCGGCCGTCTACGGCGGCGGCGAGAGCTACCAGGGCATCAACCTGCGCGGCCGGCACCGCAGGCTGCGCAACATCGAGGAGAACCGGGCCGCCGGCCGCGACTCCGCCTACCTCAACGTGCCGCTGCTCTGGTCCGACGCCGGCTGGGGCATCTTCGCGCACACCGGCGAGCCGGTGGACGCCGACATCGGCGCCACCCACGCCGAGGCCGCCAGCTTCCACATCGCGGGCGACGACCTCGACCTCTTCCTGCTCAGCGGCGACGCCCCCGCCATCCTCGACCGCTACCGCGCCCTCACCGGGCAGCCCCGCCGGCTGCCCGACTGGGCCTTCGGCGTGTGGATGAGCCGCTCCTCCTACTTCACCGCCGACGAGATGGTCCGCACCGTCGACGAACTGACCGCCGCCGGCTGCCCGGTCGACGTCATCCACGTCGACGAGTGGCTCGACGAGAACGTCCTCGACGCCTCCTCCTGGACCGCGGGACCCGACCGCCGCCGGTTCCCCGCCGGCTGGACCAGGGCGCTCGCCGACCGCGGCGTGCGCACCAGCCTGTGGATCAACCCGTACGTGCTGCGCGGCACCCCGCTCGCCGACCGGCTCACCGAGCAGGGCTACCTCGTGCACCGCGCCGACGGCAGCCCCGCCGCCACCTCCGACAACCCGGACAACCTGCCCGTCGACTTCACCAACCCGGCGGCCCGCGCCTGGTGGCGCGAACGGCTGGTCGCCACCTTCCGCGAGGAGGGCAACTCGGCGCTGCTCACCGACTTCGGCGAGGAGATCGCCGACGACGCGATCTTCGCCGACGGCAGCACGGGACCCGAGCGCCGCAACTCCTACGGCCTGCTCTACCAGGACGTGGTCCGCGAGGCCGGCGACGAGGCACTGGACGGCGACTTCGTGCCCATCGCCCGCTCCGGCACCGCGGGATCGCAGCGCGACCCGGCGCACTGGGCCGGCGACATGCCCTCCACCTGGAGCGGCCTCGTCTCCACGCTGCGCGCCGTGCTCTCCATGTCGCTGAGCGGGTTCTCCATGGTCACCTACGACGCCGGCGGCTACTGGACCCCGGCCTCCTTCCAGCAGGCCGAGGGGCTGCGGAAGGCGATGGAGCCGGACGCCGTGTTCGCCGACGTCGACCCCGAGCTGTACGGGCGGTGGGCGCAGTGGGCGGCGTTCTCGCCGATCATGCGGTTCCACGGCATGGGCCGCCGCGAACCCACCGCCTACCCCGAGCCGTACCGCTCGGCCGCCATCGCGGCCTGCCGGCTCCGCCACCGGCTCGTCCGCTACATCGCCGAGGCGGCGAACGGGCTGCCGCTGATGCGGCCGATGCCGCTGGCCTTCCCTGGCGACCGCGAGGCCAGGGACGCCGACCTCCAGTACCTGCTGGGCCCCGACGTGCTGGTGGCCCCACTGCTCGCGCCGGGCGGCCGGCGCGCCCTCTACCTGCCCGCCGGGGAGTGGGTCGGGCTGCTCGGCTGCCCCACGCTCACCGGGCCAGGCTGGCACGAGGTGAGCTGCGCGCCCGACGAGTTCCCCGCCTTCGTCCGCGCCGAGCGCGGCCCTCAGGCGGTGCTTGGCGCTCCGCGGGAAGTACCGTGATGGGCCGTCGATCGTCTGCGGGTTCAGCGTCGCCGGTCGCGCCCACGCGGCGCAGCCGCCGGCGCCGTGCGGCCTTGCCGAAGCGCACCGGACGTTACCGAGTCGGCTCAGGACCAGCCTGACGTGCCGCGCCAGCGGCGTCCGGCTCCTGGAACGCCGTGAGCAGCCGCTCGGCGGCCAGCGTCGGCGTCAACGCGCCGTCCCGCACCTGCTGTTCGAGGGTGGGTGCCAGACCGCGCACGGCAGGATGGCCGTGCAGCCGGCCGAGCAGTTCGTCGTGGACCATCGACCAGGTCCACTCGACCTGCTGGTCGCGCCGCTTCGCGGCCAGCCGGCCCGCCGCGTCCAGGGCGCGGCGGTGCGCCTCCACCTTCTCCCACACCTCGTCGAGCCCGACGCCCTCCAGCGCGCTACAGGTGAGCACCGGCGGCGACCACACCGGGTCCGGCGGGCGCAACATCCGCAGGGCGCCCCGGAGTTCCCGCGCCGCGGCCCTGGCCTCGCGCTCGTGCGGGCCGTCGGCCTTGTTGACGGCGATGACGTCGGCGAGTTCGAGGACGCCCTTCTTGATGCCCTGGAGCTGGTCACCGGTCCTGGCCAGGGTGAGGAAGAGGAAGCTGTCGACCATGCCGGCGACCGCCGTCTCCGACTGGCCGACGCCGACGGTCTCGACCAGCACCACGTCGTAGCCCGCGGCCTCCATCACGACCATCGTCTCGCGGGTGGCCCGCGCCACGCCGCCGAGCGTGCCGGCGGAGGGCGAGGGGCGGACGAACGCGTTCTCGTCGACGGCGAGCCGCGCCATCCGGGTCTTGTCGCCGAGGATCGAGCCGCCGGTGCGGGTGGACGACGGGTCGACGGCCAGCACCGCCACCCGGTGCCCGAGCCCGGTGAGCAGGGTGCCGAGCGCGTCGATGAACGTCGACTTGCCGACCCCTGGCACCCCGCTGACGCCGACCCGCCGCGCCCGCCCGGCGTGCGGCAGCAGGTCGAGCAACAGCCGCTGCGCGAGCCGCCGGTGGTCGGGCCTGGTGGACTCCACCAGCGTGATCGCCCGCGCCACCTGGGCCCGCGTGCCGGCGAGCACGCCCTTGGCGTAGCCGTCGACGTCGATGGCGGGCCGCGTCACGTCGCGAGCTCGAGGCCGAGGCCCTCGGCGAGCGTCACCAGCAGGTCGTAGGCGGCCTCGGGGATCACGGTGCCGGGCGGGAAGACGGCCGCGGCGCCCATCTCGCGCAGCGTCGGCACGTCGTCGGGCGGGATGACGCCGCCGACCACGACGGTGATGTCCTCGCGGCCCGCCTCGGCCAACTCGTGCCGCAGGGCGGGCACCAGGGTGAGGTGGCCGGCGGCCAGCGAGGAGACCCCGACGATGTGCACGTCCGCCTCGACGGCCTGGCGGGCCACCTCGGCGGGGGTCTGGAACAGCGGGCCGACGTCGACGTCGAAGCCCAGGTCGGCGAAGGCCGACGCGATCACCTTCTGGCCGCGGTCGTGCCCGTCCTGGCCCATCTTGGCGACCAGGATCCGGGGCCGGCGGCCCTCGGCGTCCGCGAACGCGGCGACCAGCGCCCGGGTGCGCTCCACGCCGGGCAGCGACCCGGCCTCCTCGCGATACACCCCTGAGATGGTACGGATCTGGCCGGCGTGCCGCCCGAACACCTTCTCCAGGGCGTCGGAGATCTCGCCGACCGTGGCCTTGGCGCGGGCGGCGTCCACGGCGAGGGCGAGCAGGTTGGCGTCGCCCGAGGCACCGAGGGTCAGGGCCCGCAGCGCGTCCTGGCAGGCCGCCTCGTCCCGCTCCTCGCGCAGCCGCCGCAGCTTCTCGATCTGCTGGGCGCGCACCGCCGTGTTGTCGACCTTCAGGACCTCGATGCGCTCGTCGGCCTCGACCCGGTAGAGGTTGACGCCGATCACGGGCTGCCGGCCGGAGTCGATCCGGGCCTGGGTGCGGGCGGCGGCCTCCTCGACGCGCAGCTTGGGGATGCCGGCGTCGATGGCCTTGGCCATGCCGCCGGCCGCCTCGACCTCCTCGATGTGCTGCCAGGCGCGCCGCGCCAGGTCGTGGGTGAGGCGCTCGACGTAGGCGGCGCCGCCCCAGGGGTCGATGACCCGGGTGGTGCCCGACTCCTGCTGGAGCAGTATCTGGGTGTTGCGGGCGATCCGGGCCGAGAAGTCGGTGGGCAGGGCCAGCGCCTCGTCCAGCGCGTTGGTGTGCAGGGACTGGGTGTGGCCCTGGGTGGCGGCCATCGCCTCCACGCAGGTGCGGGTGACGTTGTTGAACACGTCCTGGGCGGTCAGTGACCAGCCGGAGGTCTGCGAATGGGTGCGCAGCGACAGCGACTTGGGGTTCCCCGGGTCGAACCGCCGCACCAGCCTGGCCCACAGCAGCCGGGCCGCGCGCAGCTTGGCGATCTCCATGAAGAAGTTCATGCCGATGCCCCAGAAGAACGAGAGCCGGGGCGCGAAGGCGTCGACGTCGAGGCCGGCCTCGACGCCGGCCCGCAGGTACTCGACGCCGTCCGCCAGGGTGTAGGCCAGCTCCAGGTCGGCGGTGGCCCCCGCCTCCTGGATGTGGTAACCGGAGATGGAGATCGAGTTGTAGCGGGGCATGTGCCGCGAGGTGTGGGCGAAGATGTCGGAGATGATCCGCATCGAGGGCTGCGGCGGGTAGATGTAGGTGTTGCGGACCATGAACTCCTTGAGGATGTCGTTCTGGATGGTCCCCGCCAGCATCGAAGGCGGCACGCCCTGCTCCTCGGCGGCGACGATGTACAGCGCGAGCACCGGCAGCACCGCGCCGTTCATCGTCATCGACACGCTCATCCGGTCCAGCGGGATGCCGTCGAAGAGCTGCCGCATGTCGTAGATCGAGTCGATCGCCACCCCGGCCATCCCGACGTCGCCGGTGACCCGGGGGTGGTCGGAGTCGTAGCCGCGGTGGGTGGGCAGGTCGAACGCCACCGACAGGCCCTTCTGACCGGCCGCCAGGTTCCGCCGGTAGAACGCGTTGGACGCCTCGGCCGTGGAGAAGCCGGCGTACTGCCTGATCGTCCAGGGCTGGTTGACGTACATCGTCGGATAGGGGCCGCGCAGGAACGGCGCCACGCCCGGATAGGTGCCGAGGAAGTCGAGCCCGGCCAGGTCCTCGGCCGTGTACAGCGGCCGGACGCCGATGCCCTCGGGCGTCTCCCACACCAGGTCGTCCACGGAGTGGCCGCTGCCCTCCTTGACCGCGGCCCGCCACTGCTCGGCGCCGACGGCCTCCGCCGCGCCCTCGCGCGCCGCGCCCTCGCGCGCCGCGCCCTCGTCCGGCGCGAGCGGGACCTCGGCGAAGTTCGGGAACTCGTGCATCACGCCACCCCCAGCGATTCGAGAACCGAGGTGAGCACCGCGACCACGTCGCTGCCCACGAAGACGAACTCATCGACGCCCGCGGCCCGGTACTCCGCCTCCCGCTCGCCCGGGCGCCCGGCGAGCAGCACCCGGCGGGCGCCGGCCGCCCTCAGCGCGGCCGCCACCTCGGCGGCCCGCTCGGCGTAGAGCGCATCGCTCGAACACAGGCAGGCCACCGAGGCGCCGCTGGCCGCGAACGCCGCGGCCACGGTGTCCGCGTCCACCGAGGCCGGCTCCTGGACCGGCTCGATCCCGGCCGCCTGGAACAGGTTGGCCGCGAAGCCGACCCGCGCCGTGTGCGCCGCCACCGGGCCGATCGCCGCCAGGAACGCCCGCGGCCGCTCCCCGGCGGCGTCCGCCCGGGCGCGGAGCGCCTCGAACGCCTCGTCCCTGCGGACCACGGGCAGGCCACCGGCCGGCCGGGCCGGCGCCGGGGAGCGCTCCGGCAGTCGCTCCGTCAGGTTGGCGAACTCGCTGACCCCGGTGATCGGTTCGCGCCGCTTCGCCAGCCGCCCGCGCCGCCGCGCCCACTCCGCAGCGAGACGCTCGGCGACCAGTCCCGAACGGAGCGCCGCCTCCTGGCCGCCCGCCCGCTCGATCTCCTGGAACCACGCCCAGCCGGCCCGCGCCAGCTCGTCCGTCAACGACTCCACGTACCAGGAGCCGCCGGCCGGGTCGATCACCCGGCCCAGGTGCGACTCCGCCAGCAGGATCGCCGACGTGTTGCGGGCGATCCGCCGCGCGAACGCGTCCGGCAGGCCGAGCGCCTCGTCGAACGGCAGCACCGTCACCGCGTCCGCGCCGCCCGCGCCGGCGGCCAGCGCCGCCACCGTGGTGCGCAGCATGTTCACCCACGGGTCGCGCCTGGTCATCATCACCCGCGACGTCACCGCGTGCTGCCGCTGGGCCCCGGCGGCCGCCGGGGCGCCGCTCGCCTCGGCCACCCTGGACCACAGCCGGCGGGCCGCCCGCAGCTTGGCGATCGTCACGAACTGGTCGGCGGTGGCCGCGTACCTGAACTCCAGTTGGCCGAGCGCCGCCTCGAGCGAGAGACCGGCCCTGGTCAGCTCCCGCAGATACGCCACCCCGGTCGCCAACGAGCAGCCGAGCTCCTCGGCCGGGCTGCCGCCCGCCTCGTGGTAGGGCGACGCGTCCACCACGACGGCCCGCAGCCCCTGGTGGTCACGGTGGCAGCGGGCGGCCAGGCTGGCCGCCGCCCAGAGCCTGGTGGTCAGCTCGTCGTGGTCCCCGGTGCGGGCCGCCAGGCCCAGCGGGTCCGCGCCGAGCCCCCCGAGCGGCGCGCCTGGCGCCAGGCCGCGCTCGTCCGCGATCCGCAGCAACTCCCTGGCCGCCGCGTCGAATTCGGCACCCGGTTCCAGCACGACGGGCGCCAGGTCGAGCAGCACCCCGTCCAGCGCGGTGGCCAGCTCCGCCACCGGCACGCCGGCCGAGCCGACCGCCAGCCACACCGACGTGACGCCGTGCTCCAGGTCCGCCAGCACCGCCTCGTTGGTCACCCGTGGATCCGGATCGCCGTGGAACTGCCGCACGTCCCAGCCGGCCACCGCCGTGCCCTCGGGGCGCGCGCCCCTGACGAACGGCGCGAAGCCCGGGAAGCCCGCGTCGGGGGCCGCGTCCTCCGCCGTGTACAGCGGCCGGGTGACGACGCCGTCGCCCAGCGCGGTGGACAGCGCCTCCTCGGCGGCCCGACCGTCCAGATCGGAACGGCCGGCCTTCCGCAGCACGCCGGCCACGAGCTCGCGCCACCGCTCCCTGGACACCTCGGGGAAGCCCTCGGCCAGGGGAAGCTCCTCCCCGGTCGCCGGCATCGGCCCCTTCGCCATGGCTCTCCTCTCGTCCCACTCGCTGGGAGATTCGCACGCCGGGCTGAATTCTCCATAAAGGGAGACTCAAGGCGAGAACAAGCGGACCATTGTTGGCAGGGTACGCGGCGGGGGTCCCGGTGTCGTGGCCCTGCCGCACGGTGCCACCCGAACCAGCCGCGAGCAGGCGTTTTGCGGCCAGCGCGCCGATGCCCCACGCGCCGGCGCGCAACCCCACTGTGCGCGCCGGCGCGCCCCCGGCCGGCGTGGCCGCCGGCCCCGGTCCAAGCCGGCTACCCCCGGCTCCCCGGTGCTGCGCGTTTTCCCGGCCGAACGACAGCATCGAACGGTTTCGCGGAGGCTGTCACGCGATCCCGGTGTCGCAGTGCCGCCATGTCCGCTGTACGACACGGCCACGGCGGCCCCGCCCGGGGGTGCGCCCCGGCGCTCGGGCTGCGCCCCGCGCCCCGCCGGGGCACCATGGAGCCATGGCCACCGGCGGCACGGGCACCGAGGGACGCGGCGGGCACCGAGGTGTCCCGCACACCGCCGACCTGCGCGTCGCGGCCTGGGGGCCGACCCGCGAGGAGTGCCTGAGCCAGGCCGTGCGCGGCGTCGTCGAGTCGTTCGCCGACCCCTCGACCGCCGGCACCCCACGGTGGCGGCACACCGAGATCCACGCGGACGCCGACCCCGACCTGCTCGCGGCACTGATGGACGACATCGTCTACCGGCTCGACACCGCGGACGAGGTGCCCGTCGGCCTCGACCTCGACCCGATCCCCGGTGGGCTGCGGGTCGGCTACCGGATGGCCGACGCCCACGACCTCGAACCCGTCGGCGCCGCGCCCAAGGCCGTCACGCTGCACGACCTGGCGCTCGACCGGGGCCCGGCCGGCTGGACCTGCTCCGTGACGCTCGACGTCTGAGCGACCGCCCCTGCCCCGCGAGGCGTACGGGAGGAGAACCGCGCCATGACCCAGCACCCGCGTCCCAGCACCCGGCTCACCGCGGACGGCGACTTCCGCTACCGCATCCCGCGCCACGGCGCCATGCGGGTGCCCGGCGTCGTGTTCGCCACCCCGGAACTGCTGCCGGAGGCGTCCGGCGACCAGGCCCTCGACCAGGTGGCCGACGTGGCCACGCTGCCCGGCATCGTCGGCGCCTCCTACGCCATGCCCGACGTCCACTGGGGCTACGGCTTCCCCATCGGCGGGGTGGCCGCCACCGACGTCGCGGCCGGGGGAGTGGTCTCGCCGGGCGGCGTCGGCTTCGACATCTCCTGCGGGGTCCGGCTGTTGGCCGCCGACTGCGACCGAGCCGAGCTCGCCCCGCGGCTGGCCGCCCTGCTCGACGCCCTCGGCCGCCGCACCCCGCGCGGCGCCGGGCGCGGCGCCGTCTGGCACCTCGGGCGCCGCGACCTCGACCGGGTGCTGCGGGAGGGCGCCGGCTACGCCGTCGACCGCGGCCACGGCGTCCCAAGGGACCTGGAACGCTGCGAGGACGGCGGGGTGTTGACCGACGCCGACCCGGAGGTCGGCCGGGTCGGCGACCGGGCCAGGGAACGCGGCCTCGGCCAACTCGGCAGCCTGGGCTCGGGCAACCACTTCCTCGAGGTCCAGGAGGTCGAGACCGTCCACGACGAGGCGGCGGCGCGCGCCATGGGCCTCACGGCCGGCCAGGTCTGCGTCATGATCCACTGCGGCTCCCGGGGCCTCGGCCACCAGGTCTGCACCGACCAACTGCGCACCATGGGCCCGGCCATGCGGCAGCACGGCATCGAGGTGCCCGACCGGCAACTCGCCTGCGTGCCCGCCGACTCGACCGAGGGCCGCGGCTATCTGGCCGCCATGGCCGCCGCCGCCAACTACGCCCGCGCCAACCGGCAGTTGCTCACCGAGTCGAGCCGCGCCGCGTTCGCCGGGATCGTCGGCCGCCACCTCGACCTCGTCTACGACATCTCCCACAACCTGGCCAAGATCGAGACCCACCGGGTCGACGGCGTCGACCGCCGGCTCTGCGTGCACCGCAAGGGCGCCACCCGCGCCCTGCCGCCCGGCCATCCGGAACTGCCGCCCGACCTCGCCGACACCGGCCAGCCGGTGCTGATCCCCGGCACCATGGGCACCGCCTCCTACCTGCTCGCCGGGGTCCCCGACGGCGACGCCTGGCACTCCACCTGCCACGGCGCCGGCCGGGTGGAGAGCCGGCACCAGGCCGCCCGCGAGGTCGACGGCGGCCGGCTGCGGCGGGAGTTGGAGGGCCGGGGCATCGCGGTGCGCGGCACCACGGCCCGCGGCCTGGCCGAGGAGGCGCCAGGCGCCTACAAGGACGTCGACGCCGTGGTCGCCACCGCCGAGGGCGCCGGCCTCTGCCGCCGGGTTGCCCGCCTCGTGCCGCTCGGCGTCGTCAAGGGCTGACACCCCCTAGAAGCGAAGCGCACCCCCACTCACAGCAGGGCCGCGCCGCTCACCATGCCCGCCACCCCGAGCAGCAGCAGGACGACGATGAAGGCGATCGCCTTCCGGCCATCGCGCCGGTCGGCGGCCAGGTCGGTCGTGTAGACGGCCGGGTCGTCCGGGACGTAGTGGACGGTCAGTTCCCGGCCGAGGGACCGACTCGGCTCGGGGATGCCGTCCAGGGAGAGGACGGTGACCTCGGTGCCCTCGACGGTGGTGAAGGTGACGACGGGGGCGTGGTTGATGATCTCGCTGCCCTCGCCGTCCTGGTAGACGTCCCTGGTGACGGCCACGACGCGAGCCGGGACGGCGAAGGACGAGGCCAGCCGGGCCTCACGCTCCCGCGCCAGGCGGATGTCGGGACTGTACGTCCCGACCACGGTCAGCAGGCCACCGGCGCCGAGCAGCGCCCACGGCCACTCCCGGATGACGGCCGCGTGGATCACGAGACCCAAGAACACCAGGAAGACCAGGCAGTTCGGGCCGCTCCGCCCGCTCTTCTCCCCGTCGGTGTCCAGCACCACCTGGAACCTGTCAGGACGGCCGGGCGGGTAGCGCACCTCGACCTCCCGGCCCACCCACGCCTCATGGATCGCGGAGCCGTGCCGGCCCGCGTTCGGCAGGGTGAACTCCCGCCCGGAGGCCGGGTCCTGGAAGGCCACCGTCACCGGAATCCCCGGAATCTTGGACTCCCAGTGGGCCGGTAGGTCCACCCGCACGATCCGCGCCCGCACCCACACCGCCCGCTGGGCCCGGCTCAACCCGGCGAAGGAGAGCGCGTAGCCGACGAGCGCGAGCCCGGCGGGCAGTACCCACCAGAAGCCGAGTGCCTCGTGAAAGTCCATCCGAACTCCCCTGCCGCCAACGAGATCACGAGGTCACGGGGTCACGCCGTCCCCGGCGTACAGGTAGCCGCCCGGCCTGGCCGGGTCGGCCACCAGCAGCACCTGGTCGCCGACGCGCGGGACCCGCAGCTTCGACACCACGGTCTGGAGGGCGATCCGGTCGCCGCCGGCCGACGGCTGGACGACCAGGTCGACGACCGGGTCGAAGTTGACCAGCTTGCCGGTGTCGTCGATCGACACCACGACGGCCGGCGTGGTCGGCGCCCCCGTCGCGAGCAACTGCTGCGCCGCCAGCCCCGACTGGTACGCCCCCATCGACTGCTGGACCCTGGCCAGGTCCTCCCGGCCCATGAACGCGCGGGTGGTCCGGCCGTAGAAGCCACGGCCGTTGACCACCTGGTCCGCGATCTCGGCGCCCCGCTCCTCGCGGCTCTTCCGCCGCCTCCCGAAGATCCCCATCATGCCTCTCCCCTCCGATGTCGTCCTGCTCACGAGACGGACGCTAGGCGCCACCGGCCGCCTACCGATCCCAGGTTCTGCCGCGCCCCGCGACGACGTAACCTGGCGCCATGCCGCCCCCCAGCCCGCCGCCGACCGGTGAACGCCGTCCACGCGCGATGGTCATCGACGGCGCCTGGCGCGGTCTCGGCCCGGGGGTGGAACCGCTGAGCGGCCCGGGTGGCGCGCCGCTGACCCGCACCGTCAAGCTGATCGTGCTGCCGCTGATCGTCAGGCCGGCCCTGCGGCCCGAGCTCGCGGCGGACTTCCTCGAAGCCAGGGAGGCCGCCCGCCTCGACGCGCTGATCCGGGAGTCCCGCCCCCGACTCGCCGCCACGGCGGGCTGGTTCACCCTCCTCAAGCGGACCCGCCGGGCGCTCGGCGTGGTGGCGGGCAACCCCCAGGACCTGTACTTCCAACGCTGCTTCGAGCTGGCCACCGAACACGGGGAACCGGCCGCCGGGGCGGCGGCGGTGGCCAGGGAGGTCGTCGGCGACATCGCGGAAGCCGCCGGCGGACGCACCGTGGCCGCGCTGCGGGACCACCTGGCCGACCCCGGCCGACGCGACCGCCTCGACCGGGAGTTGGCCGCCGCGTGGGACGGCCGCCGGCGGGATCCGACCGACGACACCGCCGCCGCGGTCGCCCTGGCCACCGAGGCCCTGGACGCCTGCGGCACCCCTGGCGGGCCGGGGAACGCCCCGTCCCACCGGACCGCGTCCTACCAGGACCTGGTCGCGCGCGGACACGGCAGCCTGCTCGGCCGCGCGGTGTGGGCGGGGGCGGACGGCGTCTGGGGCCGCCAGGACCTGCCCACCCACCTCGGGCTCACCGTCCGGCCGACGCCGCCGCGCCCCGAGGTCGGCCTCGGCGCCTCCACCGCCACCCTCCCCGCCCCCCTCGACCGCACGCTCTTCGAGCGGCTCTTCGTGGTGCTCCAGGCGGCGCCCAGGCGCGACGAACTGCCCGAGGTACCGGAGCTCGTGCGGCGCGAGGTCGGCCGCAGCTGCGCCCCGCTCGGCCTGGGCGACGAGAGCCTGCGGGTCGCCGCGCTGCTCGGCGGCCGGCTCGCGGCCGGGCTCGACCCGCTGGGCGACGGGCGCGCGGCACCCGGCCAGACGGCCGCGCACCGCGCCGTCAACGGCCGCTGGCAGCGCGAGGCCTCGGCGCTCCGCGCCCGCCGGATGACGGTCTCGCCGCGCCCGGACCCGGCCGGCGGCCCCCTCGACGCCCTCGCCCGCGAACTCCGCACCCCCTGGGCCGCCTACCTGCGGCGGCTCTGGGTGCGGCTGCACGGGCGGGACGTCCACGACGCGCCGCTGGACGACCTGGCGTCGGCCTGGGCGGTGCTCGACGGCGTCGCCCGCTCGGTGATGATGGACCACCGCGCCAGGGTCAGGGCAGCGCTGCGCGCCCTGACGGCGAACGCCGCCCCGGCCGTCGAGCGGCGGAGCGCGTGATGCCGCCGGCCACCTTCGACGTCCTGGTGACCCGGGAGGCGGACGGCGTGATCCGGGTCGCGGCCGGCCCCGCGGGCCCCGCCGTCGCCCGGGCCGTACTCGACGTCGCCGGGGCGGTGTTGAGCTGGCCGGTGCTCGGGGAGTCCGGGCCCCCGGTGGCCGAGATCCACGACCAGGACCGGGCACAGCAGTGGCTGTGGGCCGTCTACGGCGAACGCGTCGCCGCCGTCGTGCACGCCGCCGCGGCGGGGGAGCCGGCCGGCCGCCCGGCGGCGGCCGAACCGACCGAACTCGCCGGCGCCGCCGCTCGGTTGGCCCTCGGGCACTGGGCCGCCCGCTGGTGGCCCGCCTCCCAGCTGGACGGCATACCGGCGCTCGAAGCCGACCTGCTCGGCCTCGAGTTGGCCGCGCTCACCCACCTGTGCCAGCAGCTCTTCGACGACGGCGACGATCAACCCGACGACTGCGCCGCCGAGTTGATCGAGGAGCACCGGGCCGCGATCGACCCGCTGATCCGCTGGTGGCAGGCGGCCCCGGCCCCGGTCGCGGCGCGGCAGGCGGAGCGGGTGCTGCGGCTGCTCGCCGACGCCGGTGACTGCGCCGGCCTCGAAGGCCCCGAGCTGCGCCGGCTGGAGACCGCACTCGACCGGCCGGGGCCCGCGCCCCAACCCGTCGACCTCGGCACCCTGTTCGCCCGGCACGGCGAGCACGCGCTCGCCGCCGGCCGACTCGGCGACGCCCGCGGCCGGGTGATCGCCCGCGGCTCGGGAACCAACGACTGGCGCCGCTACCCGCCGGGACTCGTCGACGCGGCCGAGCACGCGGTGTCCTGGACCGCCCGCGCGCTCGGCGCCCGCCGGCTGATCGAGGTCGAGGCCGTCGCGGCACCCACCGGCGGCGGGTTCCTGGCCGCCGAGGTCCTGGTGGACGGCGGCGAGGCCGCCCGTCTGCCGCTCGCCAGAACGGACGACCTGTGGACCGGCCTGGCGGACCTGGCGCTGCCGGCCGCGGGGACGCCGCCCCGGATCGAGGTCGGCGTCCTGCTGCCGGGCTTCGACCCCGGCCCCGACGCGTCGGGCGACGCCGACGCCCGCGCCGACCGCGACGCGATCCGGGCCCTGGTCAGGCGGCGGCTGGCGGCCGCGGCCCAATCCCCGCCGTACGACGCGTCCTCCTGGCCGTTCCTCGCCGAGATCGCCGCCGCCACCGGCGACGAGGACTTCTAGGCCCTGTCCCGCCGATCTCGCCGGGGCCCGCGACTCTCCCAGGCCTGGCGGCCTGGGTGGGGGTGCCCTCTGCACGGAGTGCTTGGGGGAGTGCCCCCCAACACGGCACCTCGCCGCGGTGTCGTATCGCGCGAACAATCGTGTCGCCGTAGGACCGCCGTCGAAAGACAACCCCATGCCGCTGCTACGCCTCGGCGGTTCCCTGGGGATGTGGTGCGCGTATGCGTGGGACGCGGGTGAAAGGTGAGGGCCCGCGTCTACGGAGCCGGTAGCCGTAGGGCGGTCTACCGCCCAGGACCCGGCCTTGGTCGCGGGGCCGCACGGTCACAGCGGAACGGACCCGGATGCGGGTGCGGGCGATCTCCCGCTTGGACAGGGTGCCCAGCAGGATCGTCAGCTCCTCGTGCCCTGTGATCCTCGGATCCATCACTCCGCCGAGTCTCCCCATTGGCCGTCCGCCCCCTCCGAACCTTCACAATGCCTTCCACTGGCGCACCCGGCCCCGTATCGTCGTGCCGGGGGTGACCAACTCCCCGCTACGGGGGTAGTGGTCTGATGTCCGAGCAACGCGAGCGCGTGATGCGCGCCTCGGCGTCGATGTGGGGGCGCGGCGAGATTCCCGCCGCCGGTCCGGCCACGCTCAGTCTGGAGCGCCGGGCCCTGCTCGTCACCGTGGTCCTACGGCTGTCCAGCGCGGTGGTGGCCGCAGTGGTCGCACTGCTCGGGCTGGCGTCGGCCGCGAACCCCGCGTGGGTGCTGCTCTCCGTCGCCGGAGTGCTGGTCTGGGCGTGCTCGTTCGGCGTCTACTCACTTCGCGGGGGCCCGAACCTCCGGCTCGGCGTGGCGGATGTCGTGCTCTGTGCCGCGCTCTGCCTGCTCCACGGCCGCCTGGTGCCCGAGTCCGTGCTGACGGCGAGCGCCGGCAGCGGGTGGGTCGACCTCGTGGCCAGCGCCACCGTGCTCAACACGCAGTACTTCCTGCGCCCACCCCACGGGCTCCTGGCGACCGCCGTGATCACCGCGACCTACACGATCGGCGCCCCGGGCCTGCGGGAGGCACCCGTCGTGCTCGTGCTCCAAGGCATCCTGAGCGCCGGGATGTTCGTCCTGCTGCGCCGCGCCGCCGGCTCGGCGGACTCCGTACTGGCTGCCGAGGCCGTGGCGCAGGCGAACGAGATGGCCAGGGCGGCGGCCCGCGCGGACGAACGCGACCACCAGCGGCGACTGCACGACACCGTGCTCGCCACGCTCACCATGGTGAGCACCGGCGCGATCGCCGACCGTTCCGATACCCTGCGTCGCCGCGCGGTGGCCGACCTCCGCGTGATCCAGGGTCTGGCGGACGAGGCGAACGAAGCGGACGAAGGGGGCGATGCGTCGGCCGATCCCGCGCCCCTGGTCCCGTTGGACGAGGCCCTGCGCGCCGCGGCCTCCACGCCACGGCCGGGACTGCCCACGCTGACCGTGGAGTTCGGGCTCGCGCCGGTGCGGCTGCCCCACCCGGTCGTGACCGCACTCGCCGACGCCGTCGCGGAGGCCCTGACGAACGTCGCCCGGCACGCCGGCACCTCGGCGGCCCAGGTGCGCGCGGAGGCGGTCGGCGCCGGCGTCGTCGTCGTCGTGCTCGACCGAGGACGCGGCTTCGATCTCGCGGCTGTGCCCGCGCACCGCAGGGGGCTGCGCGAGTCGATCGTGGGCCGGATGGCGGCGGTGGGCGGCGGCGCCCGGATCGAGGCACGGCCGGGCGACGGGGTCCGCGTCATGCTGCGGTGGCCCGCGTCAGGAGCGACGTGAGCGTGCCGCCTGGGGAGTTGATCGCGGTCCGCTACACCCACGTGATCAGCGTCGTGGTGGTGGTCATCGTCGCCATCTGGCACTTCGGCTACGACTCCATGGTCCTGGTCCGCGGCTGGTCGCGGTACGAGCCGGCGTGGGCGGCCCTCGCGGCCTGGCTGGTGCTCTCCGCCGTCCAGTTGATCGGCTCCACGCTGCTGCTGCGGTCCGCGCTGCGCGGCCGCGTGGCCCAGGCGCTGACGTTCGTCGCCCTGCTGGCCGGGGCCGTCGCCGTCGCGACGTATCCGAAGGGCCAGGCGATCAGCGACCTCAGCTGGGCCGCCAACACGGTGGGCTGGTTCGGCGTGCTGCTGCTGTTACAGCGCCCGGTCCACGAGCTGGTCGCCCTGTTGAGCTGCACCGTCGCGATGACGGTGATCGCGCTCGGGGTGAGCGGCGAGTTGGACACCCCGGAGTCCTGGGCCCGGCTGATCACCACCTCCTTCACCACGGCCGGCATCCAGCTCACCTTCGCCCTGCTCACCCGGCAGTTGCACCACGCCGCCCGACTCGCGACCCGCGCGGCACGGGCGCAGGCGGACCGCATGGCCCGCCAGGTGGCCGAGGAGACCAGGCACGCCGAGCGACGGCGGCGTTACCGCTATATGCGCGACCGGATCGCACCGCTGCTCCGTGACCTGGCCGAGGGGCGGGCGCACCCGGGGCACGACGCGGTGCGGCGGTCGAGCGCGATCGAGGCGGCGCGGCTGCGCCGGCTGTTCGCCGAGACAGAGGCCGCGGCCCATCCCCTGCTGCACGAACTCCGGGCCTGCGCCGACGTCGCCGAGCGCCGGGACGTGGACGTCACGTTCGTCTGCTACGGGGAACTGCCCGACGTTCCCGTGGCGGTTCGCCGGTGGCTCACCGAGGGGCCGCTCCTGGCGCTGGCGTCGGCGGAGGTCAGCGCCCGGGTGACCGTCGTCGCGGCAGCCGGCGAGGTCACGGTGAGCGTGGCGGCCGACGCCGCGGCGCCCGGCGCGCTGCGCACGGCCGGTTCGACCGACACATCGGTGATGTTCGACGAGAAGGAGAACCTGCTGTGGCTGGAGTCTCGATGGCGCGTCCCCAGATCGCGTTCGACGTCGGCATCATCGACGATCACCCGGTGGTGATCGACGGCGTCCGGGCCTGGCTGGCCGAGGAGCCGAGAGTGCGCGTCAGACACACCGGCGAGACCATGGCGGACCTGCGCTCCGGCGTGGCGGACGTCCTGATCGTGGACCTCAACCTCAACGGGCGACTGGTGCTCCCGGACATCGGCGCGCTCGCCGCGGCCGGTCAACGGGTCGTCGTCTTCTCGCAGTTCACCGACGAATCGCTGGTGATGGACGTGCTGGACATGGGCGCCAGCGGATTCGTCGCCAAGAGCGAGGGGCAGGCGCACCTGCTCCACGCGGTGTGCGCCGCCGCTGCCGACCGACCCTATGTGCCCCCGACGACGGCCGGTGTTCTGGTGAGCGACCGCAGCCCGGTGCGTCCCGAGCTGTCCCCCCAGGAACGGACGTCGCTTCTGTGGTGGTTCCAATCCATGTCCAAGGCGTCGGTGGCCCGCCGCATGGGCGTGTCCGTGCACACCGTGGACATGTACATCAAACGGGCCAGGGTCAAGTACGCCCAGGTCGGCAGGGCCGCACCGACGAAGGCGGACATGCTGGCCCGCGCGATCGAGGACGGCCTGGTCACCCCCGGCGAGGTCGCGAACTCCATCCGGCGGACGCCGCCGTCGACGTGACCGCCGCCCGCCGCCCGCCGCCGGCTACTCGGCGCGGGAGAAGCGGCGCGCCGCGAGCGCCAGGGCGGCGATGCCGAGGGCGCACATCACCATCAGCTCGACCCCGAGCGGCGGTGCCCAGCCGCCCCAGTCGGGCCCGGGCGGGAGCGCGCCGCCCGGCGCGCCCCAGGCCACGGTCTGCCGCAGCGCGTCCACCGCGTAGGTCAACGGGTTGAGGTGTGTCAGCGCGGCGAGCCACCACGGCAGTCCGGCCACCGAGAACATCGCGCCCGACAGGAAGAACAGCGGCAGCATGGCCACGCCGAGCGCGGACTGGAACGTCTCGATCCGGGTGATGCAGACGGCCGCCAGGGTCACGAACGCGGTCAGGGTGAACGCCACCAGCGCCAGCTCCCCCAGCAACGCGAGCAGCAGCAGTGGGTCGTAGGGCAGGCCGGCGAAGCCGGCGAAGGCGAGCAGCAGTCCGCCCTGTGCGGTCGCCGTCGCCGCGCTGCCCAGGCACTTGCCGACCAGGACGGTGCCCCGCCGAACCGGCGCGACCAGCACGGCGCGCAGCAGCCCCGTCTCGCGGTCGCGGACGAGGGACATCCCGGCGTTCAGCGCGGGCATCTGCACGGCCATCAACAGGATCCCGGGGTAGACGTACGTCAGGTAGTCCCCGGTACCGGACGCGGACCCGACCATGCCGCTCAACCCGGTCCCGAGCACCACGAAGTAGAGCAGCGGATTCAGCAGCGTCAGTCCCGTCTGGACGGGACTCGCGACCAGCCGGGTCATCTCCCGTCGGCACAGCGCCAGCAGCGCCGCCAGCTCGGCGCGCCGGCCGGCCGGCCGGGTCGTGAGCCGGCCGGGGCGCTCCGCGGTGGACTCCAGCACGTCGGCTCCCTCTCCTCTTCCTCTTACGGATTCCGCATGGAACGGCCGGTGTGGTGCAGGAAGACGTCGTCCAGGCTCGGCCTGGTGACCGTCACCGAGGTGACGCCCGAGCTGAGTTGGGCACACAGCCGCGGTACCCAACGCGCCCCGTCCGCCGTCCTGATCCGCACGCCGTCAGGACCGACCTCGGCGTCCAGACCGAACAGCTCGCGGATGGACCGGGCCGCTTCCCGGTCGTCGCCCGTCCGGAGGCGCACGATGTCGGCGCCGATCGCCGACTTGAGCTCGTGCGGCGTCCCCTGCGCGACGAGGCGGCCGTGGTCCATGACGGCGATCCGGTCGCAGTGTTCGGCCTCCTCCAGGTAGTGAGTGGTCAGGAAGACGGTGACCCCGTCCTGCCGACCGAGCTCGTGCAGCTTCTGCCAGACCTGGGCCCGGCTCTGCGGGTCGAGTCCGGTCGTCGGCTCGTCGAGGAACAGCACCCGCGGCCGGTGCATCAGGGCCCGGGCCACCTCCAGCCGGCGCCGCATGCCGCCGGAGTAGGTGCCCACCGGCGCGTCGCGCCGGTCGGCCAGCCCCACCATCTCCAGCAGAACCCGCGCCTGGGCGTGCACATCGCGCCGGGACATCCCGTACAGGCGGGCGTGGAAACTGAGGTTCTGCCACCCCGTCAGCTGCTGGTCGGCGGTCGGATCCTGGAAGACGACGCCGATCCTGCGCCTGACGTCGTCCGGCCGGCGCGCGACATCGATCCCGGCCACGGCCGCCTGTCCCGCGCTCGGGCGCAGCAGGGTGGACAGCATGCCGATGGTGGTGGACTTGCCGGCGCCGTTGGGGCCGAGGAAGCCGAAGCTCTCCCCCTCGGCGACCGTCAGGTCCAGGCCGTGCACCGCCACGGCGTCGCCGTAGACGCGCCGCAGGCCGCGCGTGTGGATCGCCGCGTCGGGCCGGTCGACGTTCATCCGCGGGGCGGCACGGACATGATGACGTGGAAGGCACGAACGTGGCCGGCGTCCTCGCCGACGGGCTCGCCGTCCACGGCCACCCAGGCGTGTGCCGCGAAGGGCTCGGTGGCCACACCGGTGCACCACTGGGGCCAGGTGCCGCCCAGGCGGCACAACAGCGCGGTGGCGATGGACCGTTGCAGGCAGCGCGGGCCCGCGCAGGCCAGGCTCACGTACACCACCGCGTTGCGCGCCCGCAGCGCCTGCGGCGCACTCGCGGGGCGCGCGCCCCGGCTCGCGAACGCCAGTACCCGGCGCAGCCTGGCCGGCGGCAGCCGGGTCAGCAGGCGCGCCATGCCCGCGGCGAGCCGGGCCGGCGGGCGTAGGCGCCACGGTGGTGCGCTGGCCGACTCGAGGCGCAGGGTCGCGCCGCTCACGGGTGGATCACCTTGGCCGTGCGCAGGGCCTCGAGCAGGCCGTCCACGTGGTCGGTGGCCTGCTGGGGGGTGTCGGGGAAGCGCCGCAGCAGCGTCCGGGCCGCCTCCTCGGGCGACTCACCGTCCAGCAGGCAGCGCAGCACCACGGCCCCGGTGCGATTCAGCATCCAGTAACGGCCGTTGCGTTCGTCGAGCAGCACCGTGCCGTTCTCGGTGTCGGCGACGGACACCCCGGGCGCCAGGGCGAAGGTCATCGTGCCTCCTTACGTGGTTCGGGACGTGGGGGTCGCGGCGGTCGTGCTCGCGGGGGACACCGCCCGCAGCCACAACTCGCAGGCGAGGGTGGGATCGAAGGGCATCAGCGGCCGGGTGTCGGCATGGGTGCCGATGAGCAGGCGGCGCAGCGCCGCCGCGTCGATCAGGCCCATCCGGGCCAGGCGCGTGTCCTCGGCGAAGTCGAGCAGTTCGCCGCGGCGCCGGCGCAGTCCTGCGTACAGGGTGGGACTGGCGTCGTCCTTACCGGTCCGATGCAGGATCCCGGCCGGCACCACACCGTCGAGCGCCCGCGCGAGCACGGGCTTGAGCCGCTCCGGGGCCACCCGATCGGCCAGGCGCACGGACAGCACGGCCTCCAGCACCCGGTCGTCGGTGTACGGAGCCTGGAAGGTGACACCCGCGTGCGCGCCGATGCGCGAGTTGCGGCGCATGGCCGAGCCGTTGATCCGATTGATCCAGATCATCTCGTGTTGGACCGGGAGCGCGGCCAGCGGTTCGGGGCCGGCGGCGACGGCCTCGCGAAGCAGACGACGGACGGTCGCCGCGGCGTCCGCGGTGATCCAGGGCGGGAGCTTAGGCGAGATCTCCCAGTACGCGCCCGAGCCCCAGTCCCGTTCCGCGTCGAGCGCGTCCACCTGGCCGGCCAGCCAACGCGGATAGGACGGCGCGGACGCCAGCGTGCGCACCGTCGTGGCCAGCGACCAGCGGCGCCTGGACCGCAGCGCGCGCACCTGCGGCAGCGCCGCCGACGGCGCGCGCCGGATCAGCCCGTGCAGGCACATCACACCAGGGAGGAACAACTCGTCGCCTCCGACGCCCTGGAGATGACGGCGCGCGCCCCGGGAGGAGACGAGGGCGGCCTGGTGCTCGACGGTGGCCCGGGACCGGACGAACATCAGCGGGCCCTCCCGGTCGTGCGGGGTGTGCGCGAACGGCGCGTACCAGTCCGGTGTCTCCGCCGGTGGCACCACCACGTGGTCGGCCCGCGGCAGTTCGGCCGCCGCCCGGCGCGCCCAGGCCAGATCCTCACCGCGTCCGCCGTGCGCCTCGTAGTGCAGGGTCACCAGGGGTGTGCCGCCTGACGCGTCGGCGACGAAGCAGAGACTCGTCGAGTCGAGACCGCCGGACAGGTCGGCGCTGACCACGGGCTGGCCCGCGGTGCGCGCCCCCACGGCGTCGAACAGCGCCTCGCGGACGAAGGTGCCGTCGCCCAACGGGCGTTCGGGCGCGGGCGGCGTCCACCAACGTCGGGTGCGCCCGGCGCCGTTCCGATCGATCTCCAGGCAGTGTCCGATGCGTGGGCTGCGCACCCCGCGCCACACCGAACGCTCGCTGAGCGGCCAGGGAGGCCCGAACGGAGACAGGAGTTCGAGTGCCACCCGCTCCTCGTCGACGCCCGCGCCGACGCGGTCGGCCAGCGTCTCGGGGCGGTCGGCCGCCATCGTCACGCCGGCGACCGTGGCGTGGAAGACCTGGCATGCGGTGGACAGCGTGCCCTGGACGCGGACGTCGCCGTCGAGCGACGCGACGAGGTGGAAGCTGCCGGCGGCCAGGCGGGCGAGGTCGTCCAGGTCCGCCAGGGTGCGGACCCGGCCCAACCGGGCGGCCAGGACGTCCGGTCGCACGGATGCGTAGCCGAGCAGGACGACGCGCCGCGGGCCGGCGGAGACGGACACGATCTCGTCGTCCCGCCAGTCGCCCACGAGCCAGGGCCGACCGGAATGGTGCTCGATCACCCTGGGGCGCGGCAACCCGGGGGTCGGCGCCAGCGCGAGAGCCTCGGCGCCGGCCGGATGGTCGGGAAGTACCACGAACTCCATGCGTATCCTCCACCGAAGTGCCAGAGTGGAGCGGCCCGACCGGCATGTGGCGTCGGTCGGGCCACTCTCATGCTGGAGCGAAGGGTGCGGTACGGCTGGGGTGTCGGACTGCCGCCCCGACGGTACCGCCCGTTTCACTCAGCCCCGTGGGCCTACGGGTGGCTCAGAGCCACCAGGCGCCCCACGGGCTGTCGAGCCAGTAGCCCCGCGACGTGAGCTGGGTGAGTTCGGCGAAGTCGCCGACCTCGATCAGGGTGGGAACCTCGTACGCGTTTTCGTTGGCCACGAAAGCCACCTCCTTGGGTGAGTGCGCCCGGGCATCCCGGGCGCCGGATGACGCTCAGGCGGGATGGCCCCGGTTCGTTCACCCGGGCCTTCCGCCAGGGACAACGCTATGGACGGGGCCGTCCGCGCGCACGACCCCTGTTCGGGGAACACGCCCTGGGGCGGGGGTGGTTGTCCGCCCAGCCGGTCGGCGGCGTGCTCGCCGTCGACGGCGTGGTGTCGGCCGAGTTCGACCGCGGCGACGTGTTCGGTGGTGGCTGGCAGCGGGGCGCGGTGGTTCTCCGGGCCTCGTCACGCGGCGAGGTGGTTCGCGTCGTGGACGCGCTGTCGCGGGCGTTCACCGCCGTGCCAGACGTCGGCGAGGTCCGCCACAGCCGCGCGTCCCGTCGACCGCCTCAGGTGCCCGGCCGCTCGGAGAGGCTCCGCGCCAGCAGGTCGGCCAGGGCACGCAGACCGTCGAGCCGGTGCGGGTCGTAGGAGAAGGTGTGGCGGTAGTCGTGCCCCGTGACGATCGACATCCGGGGGCGACGGCCGGAGTCGAACTCCAGCCGTGGCCTCTGCCATATGTGGTAGCGGTGGGTGTCGTTGAAGCCGAACACCTCCAACACCCGGCCGTCGAAGCAGAGCAGGGTGGTGTCGGTGGCGAACACCTCGAACGGTGGTGCGACGGGAACGCTCATGAGTGCTCCTCCCTTCTTCCTCCGGTGGACGATAGACGGTCGCCCGCCGGTTTCCGGACGACGTACCCTCCTCACATGCCGCCCCCGAGCCCGCCGACCGGTGAGGACGCCAAGGACCACGAGGGCGTCGGGCCCGGCCGAGCGGTGAACCCCCTCTACGGAGAGCCCTTCGACAGCGGTCTCGCCCTGGCCGAGGAGCACCAGCTGGCGGCCGATCCCGCCGCCGCGTCCGCCGTCTACGACGAACTGCTCACCCTCGCCGAGTCCCTGGAGGACTCGCCCGACGTGCGGTTCCTGCGGGCGCACCTGCTGTCCGACATCGCCAGCGTCCGCCTCGCCGCCACGGACCTGCCCGGCGCGGCCGACGCCGTCGACCTGGCCAGGGGGCTGCTCGACGGCGTCGCGTCGGTGCCGATGGGGCCGCTCGGCCGTCAACTGTGGCTCGAGGTCCTGCTGAAGACGCTGTTCGCCAGGGCCGACCTGCTGCGCAGCACCGGGCGGCTCGACGAGGCGCTGGCCTGCCTCGACGAGGCGGCGCTCAGGCTGCCCGAGTTCGACGATCCCGAGGGACTGCGCGCCGCCGAACTCGGTTTGAACCGGGTACATCTGCTGATCGAGCGGGGCGAGTGGGGAGCGGCCGAGGAACACGCCTCGGCGCTGCTGTCCAGCACGCCGGCGACCGCGTGGCCGGCCCCGGCCCGGCTGCTGATCGCCCTCGGCCTGATCTGTTCCTCGACCGGACGGTTCGACCTGGCCGACGACTACTTCGCCCGCGCGGAGGACGACTTCCGGGCGCGGGGGGACACCGGCGAACAGCACCTGATGCTCGCGCACCGGGCGCACAACGCGATGCAACGGGGGGAACTCGACCTCGCGGAGCGGTTGTTCGCCGAAGCGTCCGCGAGCTTCGAGCGGCAGCGACACTTCGGCTACCTGGCGGTCTGCGAGCAGGCACGCGCCTTCCTCGCCGGCCAGCGAGGCGACGCCGTCGGGGCGAGCGACCTGGTGGCGTCGAGCCTGGCCCGTTTCGAGCGGCTCGGCGCCGAGATCGCCGCCGCGGACACCATGCTGCTCGCCGCCCAACAGGCGTACGACCGGGACGACATCGACGAGATGAAGCGGCTCGCCCAGGCCGCTCGCGACGTCTACCAGGCCCGTGGCGTGTACGAGCGGTGCGCACAGGTCGACCTGATACTCGCGAGAACCCTCGAGGACAACCTGAACCGCACGGACCACGGCGACCACGAGACGACGTCGGTCGAGACCGCGATCTCCGTCGCCCTTCCCGCCGCACTGGCCCTCGATGCGGCGCGCTACGACTTCGTCAGCGCCCACGCGCGCAGTCAGTGGCGGGAGTTGGCGGATGACGCCATGAGCCTGGTCTTCCGCCTCGCCATCCGTCGACAGGACCAGGGACTGCTCTTCGAACTGGTGGAGCACCGCTGCGCGGGCGCCACGTTGGCGCTCGACCGTACGCCGCCGGCGCCGGCCGCCCCGCCCGGAGGGGAGGCCGTGTCGGTCTTCCCGAGCGCCGCCATGAAGGCCCACGGACACCTGGAGGGAACGATGTCGCTCGGGGGCGTGGCGGCGGAGGCCGCGGCTTCCGCCGGGCTGCGCGTCAACCCTCCGCCGCGGGTGCGGATGGCGCCGGAGACCGGCCGCACCGCGCTCCAGGAGTACGTCGCGGCCGCCGAGTTCCGTTACCACCGGCGGATCGTGAGCGACGAGGAGGTGGCGTTCTGGTCACCGAGGAGCTGACCGAGGGCCCCGTCGTCCAGGTCAGGTTGGCCGACGCCGGCGACCTGTTCATGACCTGGACGTGGACCGTCGGCGCCCGCGGCTTCGGCACAGGACACGCCCCCGCCGCCGAGGTCGACGCCGCAGTCGCCGCCCTGTCCGCCGCGCTGCCGGGATCGGGCGAGGGGATGCGGCGGGCGTTCGAGTCGGGCGCGCTGGCCGACCACGAGGCCGAGCCGCGGCTCGCCCGGGTGCTGGCCGAGGCGCTGTGGCCGCCCGGGCTCACCGCCCAGCTCCGCCACGTGTCGGCCGCCGCCGGCCGCCCGCTGATCCGGATCCAGCCGTCGCCCCGGGTCGCCCAGGTGCCCTGGGAGCTCCTCGCCGTCGACGACGACGCGCGGCTCGTCGACCTCGCGGACATCGTGACCACCGCGCCTGCCTCGTTGCGCCGCCCGGGCCCCGGCCCCACCCCCGACGCCCGCCCGGCGCCTGACGGCGACGCCGTGGTGCTCGTCCTCGACCCCCGGGTGCCCGGCTTCCGCGCCGACTCCGCACTCGGCTCGGTCCTCGGACCGCCGGGATCCGACCCCGAGCTGACGGCGCTCGTCCGGCGCGGGATCGACGCGGGCGCCGTCGTGCCGCGCCTCGCCGACCCGGCCGAGGCGTTCCGCCGCACCGACCAGGACCGGGACTGGCTCGGCGACGTGCTCCGCGCCGGGGCACGCCGGCTGCTGTACGTCGGACATGTCAGCGGCGTGCCGGTCGACGGCGGGCAGAGCGAGGACATCACCCTGCACCTGGCCTGCGGCCCTGGCACGACCGGTCTTACCGAGGTGGCGCGCGGCACCCACCGGCCGCTCTCGGTCAAGGACCTGCTGCTCGGCACCCTGCCGCTGCGGGCCGACGGCGTGCCGGGGGCGCTGATCTGGCCCGCGCCGCCGCGCGTCGCGCTGATCGCCTGCGAGAGCGGCGGCGACCTGCGCTTCGCCGAGTCGTTCGGCCTGGCCACGGCGATGCTCCACAACGGCGCCGAACTGGTCACCGCCACCCGCTGGACGCTGCCGACCAGCCACGCCTTCCACCGGCTGGCCGGGCTGCCCTCCTCGGTGCGCCCGCTCTCCGCGGCGGTCGTCGCCGTCGACGCCGCCCACGAACACCCGGACCCGGTGCGGCACCTGTGCCGCTGGCAACGCGAGCGGCTCGACCTGTGGCGCGCCACCGGGGCCGTGGAGCACGCGCCGCTGCTGTGGGCCGCCCTCACCAGCGTCGTCGGGTGAGGACGCGGCCGGCCGCCCTCAGCGCACGGCCAGGAACCGCACCCCGGCGCCCGGCGGGATCTGCCCCGCCAGCGGCAGGTCGGCGCCGTGGACCACGGCGATCACCGGATAGCCGCCGGTCACCGGATGGTCGGCCAGGAACAGCACCGGCTGCCCGTTCGGCGGCACCTGGAGGGCGCCCGACACCATGCCCTCGGCCGGCAGCTCGCCCGCCCTCGCCCGGTCGAGCGCGGGACCCGCGAGCCGGATCCCGATCCGGTTGCTCCGGCTGGTCGCCGTCCAGCGCGCCGACTGGAGCCGCTCCGCCGCCTCGCCGGTGAACCAGTCGTCGCGCGGCCCGGGCAGCACCCGGAGCGTGAACTCCTCGGGCGGCGCCGAACACGGCGCCTGGTCCACGCCGAAGAACGGCGCGGCCGGCGCCCCGACCGGCAGCGTGGCGCCCGGCCGCAGCGGCTCGGGGCCAAGACCGGAGAGCAGGTCCGTGGCCCGCGAGCCCAACACCGGCGGCACGTCGACCCCGCCCCGCACCGCCACATAGCTCCGCAGCCCGGAGGCCGGCGCGCCCACCTCCAACAGCGCCCCGTCCCGCAGCGGCAACGGCGCGCCGAACGGCGCCGGCACCCCGCCGACCGCGACGGGCCCCGGCGCGCCGGTCACCGCCACATACAGCACGCCGGGCCCGCGCGCCCGCAGCCGCAGCCCGCCGAGGGTGGCCTCGACGCCGGCCGCGTCCGCCGGGTTGCCCACCAGTCGGTTGGCCAGCGCGAGCGCCGGCCGGTCGACCGCGCCCGAGCGCGGCACGCCCAACTCGGCGTAGCCGGGCCGGCCCTGGTCCTGCACGGTGGCCAGCGGCCCGGTCGCCACGACCGTCAGCTCCCTGGCGCTCACGCCGCACCGCCTGGCAGCGCCGTGAAGCGCACCGTGCGCCCCGGCACCAGCAGCGCGGGCGGGTCGCGGTCCGGATCCCACAGCGGCACCTCCGTGGTGCCGAGCAGCCGCCAACCGCCGGGCGAGGACCGGGGATACACGCCGGTGAAGCCGCCGGCGACGGCCACCGAGCCGGCCGGCACGGCGGTGCGCGGCTCGGCCCGGCGCGGTAGGTGCAACACCGGGTCGGTGCCGGTCAGATAGCCGAATCCCGGCGCGAAGCCGGCGAACGCCACGGTGTAGAGCGGCGCGGTGTGCCTGGCCACGACCTCGGCCACGTCGAGCCCGGTCGCCTCGGCCACCTCGGGCAGGTCGGGCCCCGTGTAGCGCACCGGGACGGTCAGCGTGTCGTGCGGCGAGGGCGGGTGGTCGACGTCCTCGGCGGTCAGCGCCGCGACCCGCGCGGCCAACGCCCCGGCGAGCTCCCGGTGGCCGGTGACCGCGGGGTCGTAGCCGACCAGCAGGGTGGCGGCCGCCGGCACCAGCTCCGCCACGCCAGGCGGCCGGTCACCGACGAGCGAGGCGCGCAGCGCCAGCACCGTGGGCAGCCCGTCGAGCTCGGCGAGCACCGCCCGCTCGCCGACCCGCCGCACGCCGAGCAGCCGGCCGTCCGGCGACCCGGTCACGCGGCGGGCACCGCGAACGGCTCGGGGGCGTGCCCCGCGCGTTCGAGCTCGGCCCGCAGCCGCCGGGCGATGCCCAGCGCGCCTGGGGTGTCCCCGTGCACGCACAACGACCGCACGTTGACCGGCACTTCGGTGCCGTCGACGGCCGTCACCAGGCCCTCGGTCACCATCCGCAGGCAGCGGGCCACGATCTCGTCCTGGTCGTGCAGCACCGCGCCAGGATCGCGGCGCGACACCAGCGTGCCCTCCGGGGTGTAGGCGCGGTCGGCGAACGCCTCGTGCACCGGGGTCAGTCCGGCCTCGGCCGCGGCCCGCAGCCAGACGCTGCCCGGCAGGCCGAGCACCGGCAGCGTCGGGTCGTAGCGGCGCACCGCCTCGACGACGGCCGCGGCCTGGGCCTCGTGGTGGACGATCGCGTTGTAGAGCGCGCCGTGCGGCTTGACGTAGGCGACGCGGGTGCCGGCCAGCCGGGCGAAGGCGTCGAGCGCGCCGAGCTGGTAGACGACGTCGTTCACCAGCTCGGCCGGGTCGACGTCGATGAACCGGCGGCCGAACCCCGGCAGGTCGCGGTAGCCGACCTGGGCGCCGACGGCCACCCCGTGCTCGGCGGCGCCGGCGCAGACCCGCCGCATCACGGTGGGGTCGCCGGCGTGGAAGCCACAGGCGACGTTGGCGCTGGTGACGACGGTGAGCAACGCGTCGTCGTCCCCGAGCCGCCACTGCCCGAACCCCTCGCCGACATCGCTGTTGAGGTCGATCACCGGTGCTCCTCGACTTCCCTGGTTCCGCCACTCGGGACGGACCCTACCCGCGCGGCACCGGCGCCGGCCGGCAGCCGGCCGGCGCACTCGCCCGTCTGCCGGGCCACGGCGGCGCCGCGCGGGAGGAGCGGTCAGCGGTGGCCGCGCCGCGGTATCTCCAGGTCGCCGAGGTACTTGCGGCCGGTCCAGGCCGTGTTGGCCGAGCCCGCCGGGTTGCGCGGCCTCGGCGACGTCCCGTCCACGGTCTCGTCCATGCCGGCGTCGTCGTGCTCGACCAGGAAGTGGTGGCGGGCGGGGTCGCGGAGCGCCGAGAAGATCCGCGGCCAGTCGAGGTCGCCCTTGCCGAGGTTGGCGAAGGAGTAGCGCCGCCCCGCGTTGGCGGTGCCGGCCGCCGCCACCCGCGGTCCCTCCGGGTCCCAGCGGACGTCCTTGACGTGGAACATCGGGAAGCGGTCCGGGTCGTGGCTGACGTAGTCGTAGGCGCTCTGCCCGGAGATCTCGATCCAGCCGAGGTCCAGTTCGAACTTGACGTAGCGGGGGTCGGTCTCCTCGAGCAGGACGTCGTAGAGCGGCCGGCCGTCGACGATCGTGAACTCGATGTCGTGGTTGTGGAAGTAGAAGTAGTCGAAGCCGTTGCGGACGGCCTCCTCGCCCCAGACGTTGAAGGCCGCGGCCATCTCCTTGTAGCCGTCGACCGTGAGCGGCGCGACGTACGAGTGCCCGGTGCCGACGGCGGGCAGCCCGAGGGTGTGCGCCTCCTCGTAGATCCGGGCGCGCTCCCGGCGGTCGTACCAGATGTTCTGCATCATCTGGCGGGGCCCGAAGTGGTTGCCGGCGACCCGCAGGCCGTACTCGTCCGCCAGCGCGCGGACCTGGGCCGGGGTGCGGCCGTCGTAGTCGCCGCCGATCTCGAACTCGGCGTAGCCGGCGTCGGCGAGGATCTCGAAGGTGCCGGGCATGTCGAGCTCGTTGTCGGCGAACAGGTCGCGGACGGTGAACAGCTGGATCCCGATCCGACCGGCCGGAATATCCCGCCGCCGGCCGTGCCCCAGGCGGCCGTCGGCCGCCGCCTCGCCCGGCAACCCGGCCAGCGTGCCCGCCATCGCGGCGGCACCCGCCGACCCCAACAGTCTCCGCCTCGACGCCATGTGCTTCTCCGTCACGGTGCTCTCCTTCTCCCCGCCCCTGGGAACGGTCGCGCCCGGAAGCGTAGATTCCTGCGACTGCAATATGAAGAGTCGTGACATGCCCAACTTCTTTCATTTTCGGGCAGAAGCCTCCGGACGGTTGTCAAGGCAACCCTGACGGGTCTAGCGTTTCCGTCAGGATCACCCTGACAGTGCCCTGAGGAGGAGGCCGCGACATGACGACGGTGAACCAGGCGGTGGAGAGCTCGTGTTGCTCGTTCTGTGCCCGGGCCAGCGAGGAGGTGCGGAAGCTGGTCGCCGGGCCCGGCGTGCTCATCTGCGACGAGTGCGTGACGCGGGCCGACGCCGTGATCGAGGAGTACCGCGACCGGCCACACACGCCCCGGCTGCCGATGTGGGCGGCGATGACGGACGAGCAGATGCTCGAGCACATTCCCAGGGTCGCCGCGGTGGCCGAGCAGGTGGAGGCGGATCTACGGTCCTGGGTCCGGGAGCTGCGCCACCGCGGGGTCACCTGGGCCAGGATCGGCCTGACCCTGGGCGTCTCCCGGCAGTCCGCCTGGGAGCGATTCTCCGGCGAGGAGTGAGTCAGCGCGCGCCGGTGATCTCCAGGAGGGTCAGGAAGCCCGTCACCCGCCAGGCGGCGCGGCCGACGAAGAGGCCGTCGATGCCGGGGACTTCGAGCAGGCCGGCGGCGTTGGCCGGCGAGACGGAGCCGCCGTAGAGGATGCCGGCGACGCGGTCGCCGAGCGCCGCCCGCAGGGCGGCGACCGGCTCCGCGATCTCCGCAGGGCCGGCCGGGCGGCCGTGTTCGCCGATCGCCCACACCGGCTCGTACGCCAGCAACACGCCGTCCGTGCCCGCGAGTCCGTCGAGCGCGGCGGTCGCCTGGGCCACCACGTGGGCGGCCGACCGGCCGGCGGCGAACGTGGCCGCGTCCTCGCCGACGCACACCAGCGGGACGAGCCCGTGTCGGAGGGCCGCGGCGACCTTGAGGCGGACCGTGGCGTCGGTCTCGGCGAAGTGCGCCCGGCGCTCCGAGTGGCCGATCTCCACGATCCGTGCCCCGGCGTCCGCCACCTGCGGCATCGAGAGCTCGCCGGTCCAGGCGCCCTCGTCGGCCCAGTGCGCGTTCTGCGCGCCCACCAGCACCGGCGAGCCGGGGCCCAGCGTTCGCGCCACCGGCTCGATCGCCGTCGCCGGCGGGATCACGAACGGCCGCACGCCCGGCGGCGGTTCGGCGCCGATCGCGTCCCGCAGCCGTGCCGCGTAGGCCGTCGACTCGGCGATGGTCTTGGTCATCTTGAAGCTGGTGCCGAGCCAGCGGACCCCATCCCTATCTCTCATAGGAGCGGATCGCCTCGACCTTGGCCGCCGAGGCGGAGGCCGGGTCAAACGTGTAGGCGAGCCACTCGCGGGCCAGCCGGCGGGCCAGTTCGAGGCCGATCACCCGCTGGCCGAGGCAGAGCACCTGCGCGTCGTTGGAGAGCACGGAACGCTCCACCGAGAACGAGTCGTGCGCCGTCACGGCCCGGACGCCCGGCACCTTGTTGGCGGCGATCGCCACCCCGAGGCCGGTGCCGCACACCAGCAGTGCCCGGTCCACCCGCCCCTCGGCCACCAACCGGGCCGCGTCCACGGCGACATGGGGGTAGTCGGTGCCCTGCCCCGACACGATCCCGACGTCGACGACCTCCGCCACCCGCTCGTCGGCCGCCAGGTCGGCCTTGAGCGCCTCCTTGTAGTCGTAGCCGGCGCCGTCCGCGCCCACCGCTATCCGCAGCCTCAACAGAACTCCTCGCTCAGGGCCGTCACGATCAGTGCGAACGAGACGGCGCCCGGGTCGGGGGTGCCGATCCCGCGTTCGCCGTGCACCCGCGCCCGGCCGATCCTGGCCGGGACGGCGGCCGTCGCCTCGGCCGCCCGGGTCGCGGCCAGGGCCGCCGACTCCCAGGCGGCGGCCGGCCGTTCGCCCTCGGCGAGGGCCCGGGTCAGCGTCTCGGCGAAGGGCAGGGCCGCGTCCACCAGCGTCTTGTCGCCCGGCGCCGCGCCGCCGAGCGCGGTCACGGCCGCCACCGCGGCCCGCACCCCTTCCACCAGCTGATCCCGGCCCGGCGCCGCGTCGTAGCCGAGCGCCGCGCCGAACGCCGTCAGCATCACGCCCCACAGCGCCCCCGAGGTGCCGCCGGCCCGCTCCGACCACGCTTCGCCGGCCAGGACCAGGGTGGTCATCGCCTCCGCGCCGGCCGCCGCCGCGTCCGCGCCGGCCGTCGCCGCCGCCTCCGCGCCCCGCCGCATCCCGATGCCGTGGTCGCCGTCCCCGGCCACCGCGTCGAGCCGGCCGAGCCGCTCCTCCTCCCCGGCCACCGCGTCCCTGAGCGTCCCAAGCGCCGCCACCAGGCGCCCGGCCGCCGCCCTGGAGGGCCCGGTCCCGGCGGCGATCGGCGGCGGCGCCGCGTACGCCGCCGGATCGTCCGTCCGCTCCTGGCGCGGCGCGACGGCCCCCTTCCGGTAGGCGGGGGAGTCGGCCGGCGCCCGCCACAGCTCGGCCAACTCGTCGTCGAGGAAGGCCAGGGTGAGCGAGAGCCCGGCCATGTCCATGCTGGTCACCAGCTCGCCGACCTCGGGGTCCACGGCCCGCAGGCCGTGTTCGGCGAGCCGGGCCCCCACCCGCCGGTGCACCAGGAAGAGTTCGTCGTACTTGGTCTCGCCGAGACCGTTGACCAGCACCGCCACCCGGTCCTCGGCGTAGCCGGCGTGCCAGCGCGGGCGCTCGGCGAGCAGCCGGTCGACCAGCAGGTCGGCCACCGCGTCCGCGCTCGCCAACTCCCGCTCCTCGATGCCGGGTTCGCCGTGGATGCCGAGGCCGAGCGCCATCCGGCCTGGCTCCACCGTGAACAGCGGCTCGGCCGCGCCCGGCAGCGTGCAGCCGCCGAAGGCGACGCCGAGCGAGCGGGTCGCCGCCACCGCCCGACGACCGAGCCGCTCCACCTCGTCGATGCCGAGACCGCGTTCGGCCGCCGCGCCCATCACCTTGAACGCCACCAGATCGCCGGCTATCCCACGGCGCAGCCCGTGGTTCTCCGGCGGCGCCGAGGCGATGTCGTCCGTCACCGTCAGCACCCGCACGTCGAGCCCCTCGGCCCGCAGCCGGACCGCCGCCTGCCCGAAGTGCAGGACGTCGCCGGCGTAGTTGCCGAAGGAGAGGATCACCCCGCCGCCGGCCTCGCTGGCCCGCGCCACCGAGGCCACCTGGGCCGCGGAGGGCGAGGCGAACAGGTTCCCGCACGCCGCGCCGTGGGCAAGACCAGGACCGACCCAGCCGGCGAACGCCGGATAGTGGCCGCTGCCGCCGCCCACCACCAGCGCCACCTGCCCCCGCGGGGTCGCGGCGGACCGCACCACCCCGCCGCGCACCCGCCGCACCCGGCCGGCGTGCGCGGCCACGAACCCCTCGATCGCCTCGTCGGCGAACACCGCCGGATCGTTGCAGAGCACCGTCACCGCGCACCCCCGCGCAGCTTGGCCGCCAACACCCGCCGCAGATAGTCCCGGTTGCTCGCGGACACGCCCAACCCGTCGCCGCCGTAGTGCTCCACGCAGATCGGCCCCGAGAAGCCGGCCGCCAGCGCGATCTCCACGGCCCGCCGGTAGTCGACGAACCCGGACTCGGCGGGCGCCGGCACGGTGAAGTAGGCGCCGGTGGCCGGGTCGTGGTCCCGGTAGTAGTTCTTGAGGTGCCAGTAGTTGGTGTACGGCGCGGTCTCCACCATGATCCGCTCCCAGTCCTCCACCGGCCGGTGCAGCCGGACCAGGTTCCCGATGTCCGGGTTGAGCCCGACGTTGGCGAGGTCGATCTCCCGCACCAGCCGGACCGCGCTCTGCGCGGTGCCGAGGTAGGTGTCCTCGTACATCTCGAGCGACACCGCGACCCCGAGCCCGGCGGCCCGCTCGCCGACGGCCCGCAGCCGCTCCACCGCCAGCGCCCAGGTCCGTTCGTCGCCGGCCGGATCGCCGGCCCCCGGCTCCGTCCAGAACCACACGGCGGCCCGCTGCCGCTCGGTGAGCTCCCGGTGCAGGCCGACGCTCACCACGCCCACCCCGAGCTCGGCCGCCGCCTCGACCGTCCTGAGCAGGTACGCCAGGTTCTCGCCCGCCCGGTCCTCGTCCGGGTCGGTCACGCTGCGCCGGACGGTGGAGATGGCGGTCACGCCGAGCCCCGCCTCCTTCAGCGCGCCGACCAACTCCCGGCGCCGCTCGGGGGCCAGGTCGCCAGGCCGCGTCCACGTGTCGGTGAGGTCCACGTGCGCGAACCCGGCGTCCGCGACCTCGTGCAGGGTCGCCGCCCAACGCGCCGCGGGCGCGTCCTGGGCGTCGGGGAACTGCAGCAGCGCGGCGCCGATCGGCCAGTCCTGCGCAGAGAAGGGCATGTGCGTCTCCGAACGTCGATGTCAGCGGGGGCGCCCGTATCGTGGATCGTATAGGATCTACGCTCATGGGTATACCCGGTGTGCGGCTCCGGTCGCCCGATACCATCGATCCGCTATGACTCCGCAGAGCCCGACAACCCAGCCGAAGACCTCCGTGGTCCCGCGTCGCGCCCTCCGTGACGGCGTCTACGACGCGATCCTGGAGAAGCTGCTCGACGGTTCGACGCCGCCCGGCAGCTCGCTCAACATCGACTCGCTGTCACGGGAGTTGGGCGTCTCCCAGACGCCGGTGCGCGAGGCCCTGGTGCAGATGGAGCACACCGGCCTGATCTCCAGGACCGCGCTCAAGGGCTACCGCGTCGCGCCCCCGCTCTCCGCCGCCCAGATGACGGAGCTGATGGACGCGCGGGCCGTCGTCGAGATCGCCGCCGTCGAACGCGCCGCCCCCCGCGCCGCCGAGCTGCTCGGCGACCTGCGCGCCGCGCACGCCCGCCACGTGCTGGCCGCCCACCAGGTCGCCCAGGTCCGCGGCGGCCAGGGCCCGCCGACCGGCTACGCCGACCTCCGCGAGTGCTTCACCGCCGACTGGGACTTCCATCTGGTGATCATCCGGGCCGCCGGCAACCACTTCCTGGCCCAGATGGCGGAGTCGCTGAACGCCCACGCCCACCGGCTCCGCCAGTCCGTCGACCACGGCACCTTCGACACGGAGCAGGCCGTCGCCGAACACGCCGCCATCCTGGCCGCGTTCGAGTCCGGCGACCCGGCGGCCCCGGTCGCGGCCATGCGCGCCCACCTGACCGCGATCGACCACCGCTCCCACGCGGAGGAGGACGGCGAGGACTGACCAGGCCGCCGCCCCGCCGTCCCGTCGACCTGGGCCGCCGCGCCGGCTCGGCAGGACGAGCCCGGTGGCTCAGAAGCCGATGGCTTCCCTGAGCAGCAGCACCGTGCCGCGGCCGGGATGGAATTCGGCGTTGAGGATGAGGAGCCGGTTGACGACGCTGGGCCACCCGTAGGCTTCCTGGGTGCGGGCGTTCTCCAACGGGAGGCAGTGGTCCTCGACCCGCCGCAGCGCGGTCGGCAGGTCGGGCACCACCTTCTGCGCCCCGACGATCCAGATCGCGCGGGCGGCGCCACCGGCGTTGCCCGGCAGCTGGCTTCCACTGCCCGAGGCGATCACGAGGGAGCCGGTCTCGGTGACCGCGTGGACACTGCCCACGATCACCTCGGGGCTGGCGGTCAGCCGCCGGATCTCGTCCATCTCGGTGGCGCGGTCCATGGCCAGGACGCGTGGCCTGATGGCGTCGTACCGCCCGCTGTCGTTGATGTCCTCGGCGATGCCTGACAGGCGGAGGGTCTCGCTGGCCCCGGTGAACACACTGGCTCCCGCCGGCAGCAGCTCCCTGACGCGGGTACGCGCGCCGGCGGCGTCGTCGAGGATCTCCACGGCGAAGCCGTGGGTGGTCAGCGCGGTGGCCGCCCGCTCCAGGCGCCGCGCGGGCGCCGGGTCGGTGAACGTCGTTGCCGGCATCGAGGTAGTCATGGGCGGTCTGAGCTCCTGTTCGCTTGGCGATGTGTTCGTCTCACCGGTTCGACAACGCGACCTCGCGGATTGTGAGGCCGGCGCGTCGCTTCACCATCCGGTGGGCTGTCTTGTCGAACCGGTGAGAGCAACCGCGACCCAGGGAGCTTCGGCACCATGACCTCCCCATCCGTGCCAGGACAGGGCCGGCCCGATTCGGGCCCGGACGCGATCATGGGCGAGCGGCGTCAACTGATCAATCTCGCCTACCGGCTGCTGGGTTCCCTGGCCGAGGCCGAGGACGCCGTCCAGGAGGCGTACGCCCGCTGGTACGCCATGTCCAGGGAGCGGCGGGACGCCGTCGAGTCCCCGGGGGCCTGGCTGACGACGGTCACCAGCCGCGTCTGCCTCAATCTGCTCGGCTCGGCACGGGCCAGGCGGGAGACCTACGTGGGCGAATGGATTCCCGAGCCGCTGCCCGAGCACACGGAGTGGATCGGCGGACGGCCGGGCGGTGCCGCCGTCGACCCGGCCGACCGGGTCACGCTGGACGAGTCGGTCACCCTGGCGTTTCTGGTCGTGCTCGAATCGATGACCCCGGCCGAACGGGTCGCGTTCATCCTGCACGACGTCTTCTGCCACCCCTTCGCCGAAGTGGCCGAGATCGTCGGCCGTACCCCGGCGGCATGCCGCCAGCTCGCCTCCTCGGCCCGCCGCCGCATCCGGGCCTCGCGGCCTCGTGCGACTCCGGTGGCCCAAGGCGCCCGCGTCGTCAGGGACTTCAAGCGCGCCTGGGAGGCCAAGGACATCGACGCCCTCGTCGGCCTGCTCGACCCCGACGCCACGGCCGTCGCCGACGGCGGCGGCCTCGCCACGACCTTCCCGCGTCCCATCGAGGGCGGCGAGCGGGTCGCGCACGCCTGGGTCGAGATCGCCCGCCGGAGGCCCGACGACATGACGTTCCTCGAGCGTTCGGTCAACGGTCAGCCCGGCCTGGTGGCCCAGCAGGACGGCGTCATCGTGTCGGTGTTCGCGTTCGAGGTCGCGGGCGACCTGATCACGCACATCTGGGTGGTGCGCAACCCCGAGAAACTCCGTCGCTGGGCAACGTACTGAGGCGCGGCTACCGGGAATCCGGCATGACGGCCGGGGCGGGCTCGCGCACCATGAACACGTCCACCGGGTCCTCGGCCTCCAGCGCGAACCCGTGCCGCTCGTACAGCCGCCTGGCCTGGCTGCCCCTGAGCACGTTCAACCGCACCCGCACGCCGTCCCGGTCGCATCGGGCTAGCAGCGCGCGCAGCACGGCGCCGCCGATGCCCGCGCCCTGCAGGGCAGGGGACAGGTAGAAGTGCTCCAGCCAGTGGGCGTCGGCCGCCGGCCGCAGCGCCACGCAGCCCGCGAACGCGCCGCCCACCTCGATCACCCGGGTGTGCTCGGGGACGAAGCCGTCCCGCAGGCGCTGCCGCACCCGCCGCTCGTCGTACCTGCCGAGCCGCTCCAGGTCCGTCCGCAGCACCACGGCGCGCAGCTCGGCCACCGCCTCGACGTCCGCCGTCGAGGCCGCTCTGGTCCGCCAGTCGCTCATCGGGTGCTCACCGGGGCTCACCGGGGTCACCGGCCGAGGAGGCCGGCGACCAGCGCCCGGGCCCAGTCGGGGCCGGCGGGGCGGTCCATGAAGACGGCGCGGTAGTAGAGCGGGCCGAGCAGCAGGTCGGCGGTGCGCTCGACCTCAGGCGCGGCGCCGCCGCGGCTCCGCTCGCGGTCGAGGATCGCGGCGAGTTGGGCGTGCCGGTCCGCCACGCACGCGTCGCAGCCCAGGGGTCCTGTGCCGACCGCCGCGCGCATCAGCTTGAGCACGTCGGGGTCGGCCAGGTCGGTGGCGACCTGGCCGACCCACCGCTCCAGATCGCCGCGCAGCGAGCCGGTGTCCGGCACCACGACGTCGCCGCTGAACCGGCTGGTGGCGATGTCGCTCAGCAGCTCGGGCACCGATCCCCAGCGCCGGTAGACGGTGGTGGCGTGCACGCCGGCCCGGGCCGCGATCACCGGGATGGTGAGCGACTCCGCCGGGTCCTCGGCCAGGAGCTCGGTCACGGCGCGGTGCACGGCGTACCGCACCCGCGCCGACCGGCCGCCCGGCCTGGGGCGCGCGGTGGTCTCGCTGCTGTTGGTCTCCACACCCCCACTATTGCACTGATCGCTGCTTTTGCTGTTACGCTCCGAACCAAACGCAGCGATCACTGCAATATGGAGCTTGGATGCCCGACATATCCCGGCGCCCCGCGGCCCGGCCCGGTGGCGGCACGGCGGCGTTCGCCGCGGTGGCCGCGATCTTCGTCCTCTTCACCGCGGCGTCCAGCGCGCCCTCGCCGCTCTACGTCGTCTACCAGGAGGCCTGGGGCTTCTCCTCCGCCACGCTCACCGTCGTCTTCGCCGTCTACGTCCTCGGCATGCTGGGGGCGCTCCTGGTGGTCGGCGCGCTCTCGGACCACGTCGGCCGCCGCCCGGTCGTCGCGGGCGCGATCGCGCTGGAGGCCGCGTCGCTCGGCCTCTTCCTCGCCGCCGACCACGTCTCCGTGCTGCTCCTCGCCCGGCTGCTCCAGGGCATCGCCACCGGGGCCGCGATGACCACGCTCGGGGCGGCCCTCGTCGACCTCGACCCACCCCACGCGCCCGGCCGCGCCGGCACGTTGAGCAGCGCGATCCCGCTCAGCGGTCTGGCCGTCGGCGCCCTGGGCACCGGCGCGCTGGTCGAGTACGCGCCCGCGCCCACCCGCCTCGTCTACGCCCTGCTGCTGGCCGGCATGGTGCTCTCGGCCGTCGTGCTGCTCTTCCTCCCCGAGACCTCGGCCCGCCGCCCCGGCGCCCTGCGCTCGCTCGCCCCGCGCCTCGGCGTGCCGCACGCCATCCGCCCCGACCTGTACGCCCTGCTGCCGATCCTGATCGCCAGCTGGGCCCTGGGCGGTCTCTACCTCTCGCTCGGCCCCTCCGTCGCGGCCGGCCTCTTCGGGCTGGAGAGCCACCTGGTCGGCGGCCTCGTCGTCACGCTGCTGTGCGGCACCGGAGCCGCCGCCGCGCTGCTGCTGCGCGGCCGGTCCACCGTCCGGCTGCTCGACGCCTCGGCCGCCCTGCTGGTCGGCGGAACGGCCCTGTCCCTGACCGGACTCGAGACCGACACCGTGGCCCTGGCCGCGGTCGGCACCGTCGTGGCCGGCGTCGGCTTCGGCGGCGGCGGCCTCGCCTGCTTCGGCACCCTGGCCCGGCTCGCCGCGCCGGCCCAGCGCGGCGAACTGTTCGCGGTCGTCTTCGTCATCGCCTACCTCGCCTTCAGCCTCCCCGCCGTCGTCGCCGGCTTCGCCGCCACCTCGGCAGGACTGCGCCCGACGGCCCTGGCCTACGGCCTCACGGTCGTGGCCCTCGGCACCCTCGCCCTGACCGCCCAACGCCTCCGCGCCCGCCAGACCGCCAGGCGCGCCACCTGCCCCCAGCCGGCCGTCTAACCGGCCGTCCAGCCGAGCCGGCCCCGGCGGCAAACCGTTTGCGCCCGCCGCGGCGCCGCGCCCATCCTGGGCGGCCGGAGGTGACGAGGTGGAGAGCGTCGTAGTGGACCTCACGGTGCGCGACCTGACCACGGCCGACCTGGCCGGGTGCGGCTGGTCCGGGTCGGCCCTTCATCTGGAGGCGATCGCGAGGGAGTTGCACCGCGCCGAACGCGGCGAGGCGGACTACCTGGTGGCGTGCCCGCCTGCCGACCTCCCGGTCGGCCTCTGCGGCGTCGACTACCGGGCCCGCGAAGGGGCCGGCGTGCTGTGGCAGTTGACCGTCCTCCCCGCGCTCCGGTCCTGCGGCGTCGGCACCCTGCTCATCCGCTCGGCCGAGGCCCGCGTCCGGGCCCGCGGCCTCGGCCGGGCCGAACTGAGCGTCGAGGAGAACAATCCCCGCGCCCGCGGGCTGTACGAGCGGCTGGGCTACGTCGCCTACGCCACCGAACCCGACGGCTGGAACGAACTGGCCCCGGACGGCTCGGTCCGCCGCTACGAGACGGTGTGCACGGTGATGCGGAAGGAGCTGGCGCGGTGACGATGGCCGGACGGCCAGCCAAGGTCACCACCCCATGTCCTTGGCGACCTCCTCCCGCGCGGCGGCTATCTCCTCTTCGGTCGAACTCATCAGATCGGTGTCGGCGGCGTACTCCAGTCTGTTCAGCAGGTCCGCCAACGCCTGCTTCTCCGCCGGATGGCGAACGGGCACGGCGTCGAGGTCCGTGGTCATCAGCCACTCGAACAGCACGATGGCGTCTGCGCGCCACAACCTCACGTTCACGGTGGGGAGATCGGGGTCCATGGGTACAGCATGCCGCGCCGCGCGTTGGCGGACCGTGGCGCATCAGCTGGTCGCGTTGGGCGGCACGCCCTGACGCCGTTCCAACAGGCTTCGCAGCGTGGCCAGGTCGGCGGTCACGGCCGCCGTGTCGCGGTCGAAGTCGGCCTCGGTCATGTGCGGTCGGCGGCGCAGGGTGAAGAGCACGTCGCAGGCGGCCGGGCCGTCCGGGATCACCCGGACCGGGTTGGGGACGGTCTCGCCCGTCGGGAGCGTGACGTCGTGGTCGAGGACGCCGAACTCGTTGGCGGGGGCGAACACGACCTCGACTCGGCCCAGGAGGGAGGACTCGGCGATCCAGCGGCCGTCGATCTCGGTGATGCCCTCGGCCAACCCGGCCGCCCAGGCGGGCAGGTTGGCGGGGTTCGAGGCGAAGGCGTAGACGTCGGCGGCGGGGCGTGCCACGCGGGTGGCGAGGTGGCGGGTGTCGGTGGTGAGGCTGTCCATGGCCGGGACGTTAGGCCGCCGGGGCCGGCGCCGTCTTGAAGGAAACGGTCACCGCAGCTCGGCGGGGAGCAGCGACCCCACCCAGGCATCAACACGCTCGCCCCGGTGAACCAGGCGGCGGCGGAGCGTGGCCTCGACGCGGAAGCCGACCTTCTCCGCGACCCGCCGGGAGGCGTCGTTGCCCACCTCGGCGCGCCACTCGACGTGGTCGAGGCCGAGTTCGGTGAACGCCCAGCGGCAGACGGCCCGCGCCGCCGTCGGGGCCACGCCGCGGCCGCGGGCCGCCGGGGCGACCCAGAAGCCGATCTCCGCCGTGCCGTCGCCGCGCAGGTGCAGCCCGACCCGGCCGAGGCGGTCGGCCGTGACGGCGTCCTCGGCCAGGAACTCGGCGCGGGTGCCGGACCGCCACCCCTCGACCGCCAGCCGTTCGACGAAGTACGCGGCGTGCTCCCGCAGATAGGGCGACGGCAGGTCGATGAAGCGCGCCAGCGCGGGATCGAGCGAGACCCGGTGCACCCAGTCGATGTCCGCGCCGGTGAAGGGGCGGAGCCGCAGCCGGTCGGCGTCGAGCACGGGTGGAGTCACCGGTAGAGCGTAGGGCCTCGCCGGGCCCCCGCGCCGCCGACCGCCGGTGAACTGATATCCGCACGAGTCTTGTCAGTCCCCCCGGCACGCCCTACCGTCTTCCGATATCCCATAGGATCTCGGATGTTGCAGGAAGGCTGACGATGACGTCACCGCTGCGCAGACGGCTGGGCGTCGCAAGCGCACCACTGGTTCTGTGTCTCACGTCGTGCTCGGTCCTCGACACGACCCCACCCGTCCCCGACGACTGGACGCCACGCGGCTCGGTGCCGATGGTCGTCGCCTTCGCGCCAGGCGGCGGCAGCGACCGCTCGGCCCGCGTCATCGCGCAGGGCCTCAACGAGCTCGAAGCCGGCTTCGACGTCAACGTCGAGAACAAGGAGGGCGGCTCCGGTGCCGTCGGCTGGGCCACCTTCCTCGCCGAACAGGGCAACGGCAACACGCTGCTGGTCGCCGAGACCGCGCTCAACACCCTGCCGCTGGTCTACGACGTGCCCTTCACCTACCGCGACTTCACGCCCCTGGTGATGTTCGCCGAGGACTCCCGCGTCGTCGTGGCGCCCGCCGACTCGGAGTTCACCGACTGCCAGGACGTGATCGAGGCCAGCGAGAGCGGGCGGGTGGTCGTCGGCTCCAGCGGCCGCACCGGCGCCGACTCGCTCGTCGTCTCCGAACTCACCGAGGAGGGCGGCTCGTTCGACACCGTCCCCTACGGCTCCACCGGCGAGGTGATGACCGGGCTGCTCGGCGGCCAGGTCGACTTCGCGCCGGCCAGCGCCGCCTCCGTCAAGCCCTACCTGGAGAGCGGCGACCTGGTGCCGCTCTGCTCCATGACGGCCGAGCGCTACGACGACCCGGTGCTCGGCGAGGTGCCCACCGCCCGCGAGCAGGGCATCGACGCCCAGGTCACCGTCTGGCGCGGGGTGTTCGGCGCCGGCGGCATCGCCGACGTGCAACGCGACTACTGGATAGCCGAGATCGAGCGGGCCATGGAGTCCGACACCTACCGCGACTACCTCGCCGACGACCTGCTGATCCCGGCCGACCGCAGCGGCGACGAGTTCGCCGACTACCTCGAGACCTATGACGACCGGATGCGGGAGGTCTACCGGTGAACCCCGATGTCCGGCGGCCCGTGGTCGTCGCCTACGGCGTGCTGGCCGCCGTCGGCGCGCTGTTCTTCGCCCTCTCCTTCGACTACCACTGGACCAACCCCGAGGACGGCGCCGTCGGCCCCGGCGCCCTGCCCCGCGTCGCCGGGCTCGCGCTGCTGCTGCTCGGCCTCGTGCTGGTCCGCCAGGAGATCCGCGTCGGATCGGCGCTCGAGGGCGACGGGCTGGTCGTCGAGGACGCCGCGCACACCCCTGAGGAGCGCCGCCTGGTCCGCCGCAAGCTGCTGGCCGTCGTCGCCACCATGGTGGTCACCGCCCTCGCCATCCCGCTGCTCGGGCTGCTCCCCGCCCTCACCCTGATGACCCTGTTCCTGGCCGCCGTCGTCGAACGCCAGCCGCCGCTCAGGTCGTTGCTGGTGGCCGGCGCCACCTACGCCGTCGCCCACCTGATCTTCGTCGTCGTGCTGCGCGTCCCGCTGCCGCTCGGCGTCTTCGACCCGGCCGTCTGGAGCGCCCAGTGATCGCCAACCTCGGCACCGGCTTCGAGGCCGCCTTCACCGCCGACAACCTGCTGTGGTGCTTCGTCGGCGTGCTGCTCGGCACCATCATCGGCATCCTGCCCGGGCTCGGCTCGGCGACCGGCGTCGCCATCCTGATCCCGGTCACCCTCACCTTCCCGCCGCTGACCGCCCTGATCATGCTGGCCGGCATCTACCACGGCGCCCAGTTCGGCGCGACCATCACCGCCATCCTGATCGCCACCCCGGGCGAGGCGTCCTCGGTGATCTCCACCCTCGACGGCTACCAGATGGCCCGCAAGGGCCGCGCCGGGCCCGCCCTGGCGATCTCGGCCCTCGGCGCCTTCGTCGCCGCCATGGTCTCGCTCGTCGCACTGATGGCACTGGCCCCGTTCTTCGCCGAGATCGCCCTCGACTTCGGGCCGCGCGAGATGCTGGCCGTGATGATCCTCGGCCTCTGCACCATCGTGGTGTTCTCCGGACGCAACCTCGCGCTCGGCATGGCCATCGGCCTGTTCGGCGTGCTCGTCGGCTGCGTCGGCGTGGACGTCGGCAGCGGCACCGCCCGCTACACCTTCGGCGAGATCGACCTCTACGGCGGCGTGCCCTTCGTCGAGGTCATGATCGGCCTCTTCGCCATCGGCGAGCTCCTCAACCAGCTGCACATCGGCATGGCCCCGCCGATCAGGGCCAGGTTCCGCGAGCTGATGCTCACCCGCGAGGACCTGCGGCGCTCCGCCGCGCCGGTCGCCCGCGGCACCGTCGTCGGCTTCCTGCTCGGCTGCCTGCCGGGCGCCGGCACCACGCTCGCCTCGTTCATGGCCTACGGCGCCGAGAAGAAGTTCTCCCGGCACCGCAAGCAACTCGGCAAGGGCGCCATCGAGGGCGTGGTCGCGCCCGACGCCGCGACCAACGCCGCCTCCAATGCCAACTTCATCCCCACCCTGGTGCTCGGCGTGCCGGGCGGCGCCACCACCGCCGTGCTGCTCGGTGCCTTCCTGGTCTACGGCATCCAGCCGGGGCCACAACTCTTCGACACCCAGCCCGAGTTGGTCTGGGGGCTGCTGGTCTCTTTCTTCCTCGGCAACCTGATGCTGCTGCTCCTCAACCTGCCGCTCGCCCCGGTCTTCGCCCAACTGCTGCGCATCCGGTACGCGTTCCTCTACCCGCTGATCATCGTCACCAGCATCCTCGGCGCCTACTCGGTCAAGAGCAGCATGTTCAGCGTCTGGGTGGTGCTGTTCTTCGGCCTCGTCGGCTACGCCATGAAGCGCCTCAACTTCCCGATGGCGCCTCTGGTGTTGGGGCTCGTCATCGGCCCGCTCTTCGAGAAGGCGCTGGTGCAGACCTCGGCGCTGGGCGGCGACGACGGCCTCTTCCTGCTGCGCAGCCCGATCGCCGTCACCGTCCTCGTCCTCGCCCTGGTGCTGGTCGCGGGCCCGGCCGCCGGCCGAGCCCTCCGCCGCCGGCTCCCGGCCCGCGCGGCCAACTGACCCCCTGACGCACGAAAGGCACCACATGACCCCCGCCACACCCCGCCCCCGGGTCGCCGTCACCCTCGGCGACCCGGCCGGCATCGGCCCCGAACTCGTCGCCCGGCTGCTCGCCCAGCCGGAGACCACGGCCACCGCCGACCTGCTGCTGATCTCCGACCCGGCCGAACTCGCCCTCGCCGAGGCCGATTCGGGCCTCGCTGTCGACTACGTCACCACGCCGACCGAGGGCCGGCCGCTGCTGGTCACGGGCGGCGCCAGGCGGCCCGCCGGGGAGTTCGAGCGCCGGAAGGCCACCGAGGCCGGCGGGCGCTGGGCGATGGACAACCTGCGGGTCGCCCTCGACCTGGCCGCCAAGGGCGAGGTGGACGCCATCCTCTTCGCCCCGCTCAACAAGTCCTCGCTCCACCTGGCCGGCCTCGCCGAGAGCGACGAACTGCGCTGGTTCGAGGTGGTGCTGGGCGTCGAGGGCTTCACCTCCGAGCTCAACGTGCTGCCCGGGCTCTGGACCTCCCGCGTCACCTCGCACGTCTCCATCGCCGAGGTGGACGCCGGCATCACCCGCGACCGGGTGGCCGCGGCCGGCCGGCTGCTCGACTCCGTGCTGCGCGGCGGCGCCGGCATCGCCGCGCCCCGGATCGGGGTCTGCGCGCTCAACCCGCACGCGGGGGAGAGCGGCCGCTTCGGCCGGCACGAGATCGACATCATCGCCCCGGCGATCGAGGACCTGCGCGCCGCCGGGGTCGACGCCACCGGGCCGTTCCCGTCCGACACCATCTTCCTGCGGGCGCGGGCCGGCGACTTCGACGGCGTGCTGACCATGTACCACGACCAGGGCCAGATCGCGATGAAGCTGATGGGCTTCGACGGCGGCGTCACCATCGCCGGCGGCCTGCCGGTGCCGATCTGCACCCCGGCCCACGGCACCGCCTTCGACCTGGTCGGCCGGCGTGCGGCCACCATGGGCTCGATGGACAACGCCTTCGCGCTGGCCACCCGCCTCGGCCTGGCGGCCAGCGCGGGCTAGACCGTGTTCTGGGTAGCGGGTGAGTCCTGGGCGGATAGTTCTTCCGCGAGTTCCATACAGCGCAGGCGGGCTGGGGAGAAGTCGTAGGGCATCTTGCCGATGGCTTCGAACGCGCTCATCGAGTCAGCCGCCCGCCTGCCGGAGCTGAGGTCGACCTCGTCCTCGCCGTCATCGGCGGTGGCGGGGTGCAAGGTGTCCCAGGCATCGAAGAGGGCCTCGTCCTCCTTGTCCAGGCCGGACTCCTCGATGACGGCCTGCAAGGCTGTTTCGAAGGCATGTCGCTCGACGGCCACCTGAGCCACCCGTGGATCATCGACGGCGACGTTGTCATCGAGCGCCTCCTCGGCGTCATCGACGCGGTCGGAATCCTCCCGCAGAGTGGGATGCGTGGCCAGGGCGACGAAGCGGGTGGCTTGGACGGCCGCGCCGAGCGGGCCGAAGATCCGCTCGGTGACCAGCAGAGTGTCCAGGTCCGCCTGACGCAGGGAGCCCTCGGGCAGGCTCTTGAGGCGTTCGGTGACGAAGTCGGAGAGCAGGCCCATCCGGCTGCCTTCCGCGCGCATCCGCTGCACGGCGGTCCGTTGCCGCCGCAGTTCCGCCTCCTGCTCGGCGAGGGTTTCCTCCAGCCGCTCCAGGATGCCCGCGATACCTTCTCGGCTGTCCGCACCGGCGGAAGCCGTGTCAGTGGTGAAGGCGTCACGGATGTCGTCCAGGGCGATCCCGGCGTCGGCCATCCTGCGGATCCACAGCAAGCGGATCATGTCCTCGTACCCGTAGCGGCGGCGGTCATCGCCGCCCCGCTCAGGCTCGGGGAGCAGGCCGATCTCGTGGTAGTGGCGAATCGCCCGTGGCGTACTGCCGGCGAAGGCCGCCGCGTCCCCGATCTTGACCTGGCGGGGTGGCATGAACGACGGATGCATGAGCAGGGACCTTTCCTCAACGGATCGGGACGTGAGTCCACCGGACCACATGCCGCTACGGAAGGTGCAACCCGTACACACCGCTCCGCGGCAATGGCACGACGGCAGACTGAGGGTTCATCGCCACTGATGAATCGCCGCGACCTGAACCGTCGCCTCGAACCGAACCGCAGTTTTGTCGAACCGGGTCGCCACGGCCCGGTGCTGCCTGAGACTCCTCGCACCCGCGGCGGGCGGCTTCTCGGCCGACCGACACCGGGCCGGGGCACCCCCATCGCGTTCAGGACCGGCTCGAACCAGTGACTGTCACCGCGCTGCCCGGCGGTGATCCGCGGCGACAACGGCTTCTGTCCCTGCTCACGCCAGATCTCCGCAACAGTCCATACGCCGTCTGCCACGGTCCGTACCCGACCGGCAGGTCTCGCCACGGAACTCCGGTCCGAACCCGCCACCGCACACCGTCCACCAGTCGCCGACAGCCGGGCCAGCTGCGACCTATGCCGAGCGAAGGCAGCAACGACTCCAGCACCCACCACCGCTCATCAGAAAGATCCCCTCGCCCCACATCTTGGTCATCGTCCCCAGATCCCAAGCTTGGAGGTCGGCGGAGACCGTCAAAGGACTCTGGGCTGGTCCATCACCCACAACCAGGTGCCATCCGGCTGCCGCCGGGCGACCTCGACAGTGGCCCCACCGCCCGCCAGACGCACCGACGTCAGCGCCAAGTCGCCGTGCCGAAGCGTGGGCTGCTGCTCTCCTGGCACGAACGCGGGCCTGTCGGCCACAAGCTGCTCATACGCCTCCCGGATCTCCTGACTGCCGGTGGCAACCCGACCATCGGGCAAGGAAAGCACCGCGTCCGGCTCGTACAGCGCCACCAGCCCGTCCACATCGCCCGCGTTCAGCCGTTCCACGACAAACCGGCTCAGGTCCTCGGGCCGTGCAGCCTGCTCACATGATCCGGAACTGCCTGTCATCCACCACTCCCTGCCGCGACGGTCCAGAAACCCTTCCCGGACCGCTGCGATCGTGACAGACGGCTATGACAATCCAACCCCCTCACAAGCCACACTGATCAACTTCTGAACGGGCCTTAGGCGGGGAGCTCGTCCGCCAGTTCCGCCAGCAGCCGCCGCTTCGGGCGGGCGCCGACCAGCGACCGCACCGGCTCGCCGGCCCGGAACAGCATCAGCGTCGGCATGGACATCACCCCGTAGGCGGCCGCGGTGGCCGGGTTGTGGTCCACGTCGAGCGAGACCACCCGCAGCCGGCCGGCCTCCTCCCGCGCCACCTCGTCGAGCACCGGCGCGATCATCCGGCACGGCGGGCACCAGTCGGCGGTGAAGTCCACCAGCACCGGCACCTCGGACGACGCCGCCAGCACCTCGGCGTCGAACGTCTCGTCCGTGACGGCCGGCACGGCCTCGGTCTGCTTCATGACAGGTGCTCCTCGTCGTGGTCGTGGTCGTGATCGTGGTGGATCAGTTCGCAGCGCGGCGCCGGGCCGCCCGGCACCCGGGCCCCGGCCGCCAGTTCGGCGGCGGCCAGCTGGTTGCCGAGCGTCGCCCGCAGCGCAGTCAGCCGCCCCATGTACTCGTCGAGCTCGGCCAGCTTCCGCCGGTACACCGCGAGCGAGGCCGGGCAGACGTCCCCGGCCGGCTCGCCGGACCGCAGGCAGTCCACGAACGGCCGGGTCTCCTCCAGCTCGAAGCCGAAGTCCCGCAGCGTCTGGATCTGCCGTAGCTGCCGCAGGTCGTCCTCGTCGTAGCTGCGGTAGCCGTTCGCGGCGCGCCGGGCCCGCAGCAGCCCGCGCGACTCGTAGTAGCGCAGGGTCCGCGTCGTGGTCCCCGCGCGTTTCGCCAGCTCACCGATCCGCATACCTCCCGAAGGTAAACCTTTACGTCGAGGTACAGGCAAGCCGCGATGCCTACGGCGCCACGGTGACGCCCCGATGAACAGCCCAGGCCCTCGGCCCAGCGGGCTGCCCAGGACTCCGCCGACGCGGATAGCGCGTCCCCCTACCGGACCGGCGCCACCGTGATGCCTCGGTGTCGGGCCCAGGTCTCAGCGGCCTCGGCGAACGCCCGCCGGCCTTGCCTGTCCGGTCTGCGGTCTGCCATCTCCTGCCACATCCGCACCGTGGCGGCGGCGAAGGCATCGATTCCCTCCGGGTTCGCGTCCCGCCAGGCCGCGCAGTGGGCGCCCCATGACTCCGCCGCCGCAGGGCTGTGCCCGGCCGCCACCAGGTCCACCACGAGCATCGCCGGATCGATGAACGCGGCTCCCCGAGTGGGCCATCCCCAGTCCACCACCCAGGCACGCTGTTCGCCGACGATCAGATTCTCCGGATGGAGGTCTGCGTGCAGCAGCGCGTTCCCCCGGAGGAATTCGGTCTCCGACGGCTGGGTGACAAAGCGGTCCCACCGGGTCTCGGCCCAGTCTCGCGCCGCCTGCGGAGGTGTCACCGATCCGATGCCGTCGACGAGTTCGACGACCGTCGCCAAGTCTGGTGACCCCGGCGAGAAGTCCGCCGGCCTCCCGGCCAGTACCTCGAAGCCGAGAACGATCCATTCCCCGTCCTCCGCGTCCCAGAGGAGCGCGGCGGACAACGGCCGCGCGAGCGGCGTGACCAGCTTCTCGCGCAGGAGGGATTCCCGCCGCCAGCCGTGGTTCGGCTCCGCCTTGATGAAGACCGGCCCTTTCTCGCATTCCAGGGCAGCCGTGAGGCCTGGCTCTTTTTCGTCTCTGATGGGTCGGAACTCGTGCACGCGTCCGGTGTACGGATGAATCAACGCCTCAACCCCGGGGGGCATACCGTCTGTCATGAGATCTCTCACCGGAAAGGGCCGCACGGATCACTGGGATAACCGGGCCTGCATTCCCCCTGATCAGGCGGACAGGGAACGGGGAAATCCCCCTTCGGGGCGCAGGGCGTCTGGGCAGGGTAGCAGGGCGTCTGATCGGGATAGCAGCGCTGATCCGGGGCGCACTTCTCGGGCCGGACCGCCCTGCGGATGGTGGCGGTGGCATCGGTCATGAGTGCGCCGTCGAGGATGGCCGCCAGCGGGGCGGCCCTGACGTTTCCCACCGTCAGCCAGTCGGAGAAGACGCAGGGTGAGACCTCACCGTCCGGGCCGATGGCGGCCCTGCCATCCCCGCATCGACCGCAGAGCCCGCTCGGGTCCGGCGCGCGTTCGGAGGCTCCACGCCCGAAGGGGCGAACGTGATCCACCCCGATCGTCGTCACCCCGACGCCCTGTAGCTCCGACCGCGCCTCGCCCACCCGCTGGGCCTCGTCGGCCGCGACGATGCCAACCCGCAGTGGGATTCCCAGGCGGATCGCCTTCTCGATGTTCGCCCGGGTCCGCGCGTGGCTCGGGCGACGGGTCATGGCGTTGTGCTCGGCTGCCTGGTCCGAGTAGTACGAGGTCGCCAGCGAGACGCCCGGTTGCCGGAGCAGCCGCCACCACGCGTCGGTGATGTGCACCAGGTTGCTGTACACCTCCACCGCCAGGCCGATGGCCAACGCGTGGTCCACCAGTTCCGCGGCGTGCGGGTGCAGGGTGGGCTCGCCGCCGATGAGTTGGACGTGTCGTACGCCGCAGCCGGCGGCCTGGTCCAGCACGTCGATCCAGTCCGAGCGGCTCATGGTGCCGAGGGTGCCGTCCGGCCCCGAGGCGTTGTAGCAGTGCACGCAGCTGAGCTGGCACTTCCGCGTGAGGTCCAGCCAGAGAAAGCGTGTCATCACGACACCTCCCGCAGCCGGCAGGCGAACCAGACGATCTTGCCGACGCGCGGATGGGTGGCCTCCCACCCGAACCGGTCGGCCATCTCGCGCAACAGCCACAGTCCACGACGGGAGTCGGCGTCCCATTCCGGCCTGCCGACGACCGGAAATTCCGACGACCGGTCGAAGACCTGGACCACGGCCTCACCACCGATGCGGACGATCCGCAGATAGCACTGCGGGCACTCCACATGCCGGATGATGTTCGACAGCAGCTCCGAGACCCCGAGCCGCGCCACCTCGACGGCCGCCGGTGAGGCGTCCCATTCGCGGAACACGTCGGCCACTGTCCGCCGCCACAGCTCTATCTCCTGGGCACGGGCGACCAACGACCATCCGTACACGTGTTGTTCCCTGGCGACTCCCGCGGCGGCCTGCATGGCACCTCCGAGGCTCTGGTGTGACGACGGCTTCCTGTGCCAGTGAACGACCGGCCGCTACGGACTGTCAGGAACAATCGACGCTGCGCGCAGGGCGTCGAACCGGAAATTTCCGCTGCGCGCGGTTCGGTCGTCAGGGGCTCTGCGGCTACCTTGAGTGCGTGGCCGGTAACAGCATTCTCAAAGTGCGTATGGCGGAAGCTGGCTTCACGCAGACGGAGTTGGCCGAGGCGGTGAACGCGATCCTGCAGGCGGACGGGCACGCGGGGACGGTCGGTGATCGGACCGTGCGCAATTGGCTGACGGGCAGGACACGGTGGCCGCATCGCAGGCAGAGGGTCGCGTTGGAGGCAGTATTCAATTGCCCAGTCACCGAGTTGGGTTTCGCTCCCACACGCGAGGTCTCGCGCCCGGCACCCCCGGAGGCATCAGTGCTTCGCCGCCGCTTCATCAGCACATCCGCTCACATGGCCATGGCTCATGCCGCAGGTGCAACCCATTCCGCCCGCCCACGCGTGGGCTCGGGTGACGTGCAGCGGCTGTTGTCCAAGTTCGCTGCCATCGTCGCCAGCGATCATCGTTATGGCGGCAAGCTGACCATCGAAGCCCAGGCTGCGGCTCTGGCGGGAGAAGCCCTCACGCTTCAGGAACGCGGCAACGCGAGCCAGCGCGTTCGCGCGGCCCTGTACGCCTGCGCGGCCTCCTTCACGTCGAGTGCCATGTGGGCCGCGATCGACGGGCGGCGTTTCGACGCGGCGCAACGGCATTTCGCTCGTGCCGCGAGTCTCGCGGCCATGTCGGGCGAGCCGACGATCCAGTTCCGGATCTGGTCTCACGCCGGAAGTCTGTACCGTCATCTTGGGCGCCCCGCAGACGCGTTGGCGGCGAACGACGTGGCCCGTCGCGCCACTCTCACGCGGCGAGATCCCATGTTCGCCTCGCTGGGACACGCCCGGCACGCGGCCATTCATGGGCTCAGAGGCGACTCCCGAGCCGTGCGGCAACTCCTGGGCAACGCTCAGGATGCTCTGCAACGGGCTGAATCTGGTGAGTCCCGGCCGGTCTGGATGAACGCCTTCTACGACCAGGCCGAGTTGGAAAGCCTCGCGGTGGCAGCGCATCTGGCGTTGGGAAGCTACGAAGACGCCGAAGCACACGCGCATCGCAGCCTGGCCCTCTTGAAGCCGGCGATGCAGCGTTCGCGGGCCATCACCACAGCACGTCTCGCGCAGGCGCAACTCGGACAAGGCGAGGTCGACCGGGCCGTAGCAACCGCCATGTCCATCCCCAACGAGCCATCGGGCCAGCATCCCCGAATCACCAGCATGCTGGGCGAGTTCGACACGGGTCTGCGCGTCGCCGCTCCCTCAACCCAGGCAGCCCGTACCTGGAATCAGTACTTCCGAGAGACGTGAAGGGAATGATCGTGGCCACCGCTGTTGAACTGCGTCGCACTTCCGACATCGACGCCGCTTGGACCGTCCTCATCGAGGTGTATGCCGAGGTACGAGCTGACAAACTCCATTTGCCGCACTACTCCGTGGAGCGATTCGGTGAACGGCTCGCGCGGCACGCGTCCGAACCGGGGTGGGAAGTGCTGATCGCGTTCGACGGCGACGAACCAGTCGGATACGCCTACGGCAACGCCATCGAGTCAGACGACCGCTGGTGGCGTCGGATGGCGACTCCGGTGCCAAGAGGCTGCGCGGACAAGCCCACGATGGCGCTCAAGGAGATCATGCTGCGGCCTCCCTGGCGTGGCTTGGGCATCGCTCGGCGCATTCATGACGCGCTCCTCGAAGGCAGGCCGGAGGAACAGGTCACGCTCCTGGTCAATCCCCTGGCTGGGAACGGCAAGGTCAAGGCCCTCTACGAGTCGTGGGGGTACACCGAGATCAGTTCCCAGCAGCCCTCGCCGGACGGGCCGGTCCTCACGGCCATGGTGCGGCCGACGCGGGCCGCGGCCCCGCGCTGAACAGACGAGGGCATGCGGGCCGAGGAGACCGCCGATGTGGTCGGCGAGGCGCGTGCGGCCGGCATTCCGGTGGATGTGGTGTGGCCGGCGGGCGCCGCGCGGCGCGGCTGACCGGGGCGGAGGAGGCGGCACGGCCTGCCGTGTAGCGGCCCCGCGGCGGCCAGGAAACTTTGTGTCGACATAGCGGCAAACCGCAGGGGGCCGTGGCGCAGACTGGGGTCATGGACCTGCAGATCACCGCCACCGACCCCGAGCACCCGATCACGCTCCTCGACCTGCCCTGGGACGTGCCGCTGACCGACTGGCCCGAGAAGCACCTCGTCTCGCTGCCGCGCGGCATCTCCCGGCACGTGGTGCGGTTCGCGCGGGCCGGTGGCGAGGTGGTCGCGGTCAAGGAGGTGGGGGAGTGGGCGGCGGTCCGCGAGTACGGGCTGCTGCGCGACCTCGACCGTCTTGCCATCCCGGCCGTCGACCCGGTGGCCGTCGTCACCGGCCGGTACGACGCCGACGGCGAGCCGCTCGAACCGGTGCTGATCACCCGGCAGCTCAAGGGCTCGCTGCCCTACCGGTCCATGTTCGAGACGACCATGCGCCCCACCACCATCAAGCGGCTGCTCGACGCGCTCGCCGTGCTGCTGGTCAGGCTGCACCTCAACGGCTTCGCCTGGGGCGACTGCTCGCTCTCCAACACGCTCTTCCGCCGCGACGCCGGCGCCTACGCCGCCTACCTGGTCGACGCCGAGACCGGCCAGATCCAGCCCACCCTCTCCCGGGGACAGCGCGAGTACGACCTGGAGGTGGCCAGGGTCAACATCGCCGGCGAGCTGATGGACCTGGAGGCCGGCGGCTCCCTGCACCCCTCGGTCGACCCGGTGCCGTTCGGCGACGAGATCTGCGAGCGCTACGGCGAGCTGTGGCACGAGCTGACCCGCACCTCCGTCTACCCCAGGGACAAGCGCCACCACATCGACCGGCGGATAAGGCGCCTCAACGACCTGGGCTTCGACGTCGCCGAGATGCAGATCAAGCGCTCCCCGGACGGCGACGCCGTCACCTTCCTGCCCAAGGTCGTCGACGCCGGCCACCACCAGCGCCAGCTGATCCGCCTCACCGGCCTCGACGCCGAGGAGAACCAGGCGCGCAGCCTGCTGCGGGACCTGGAGACCTGGATGGCCACCCAGGACGACTACGCGCCAGGCGACCCCCTCGGCGCCCGCCCCGAGGTGCTGGCCCACCGCTGGGTGCGCGACGTGTTCCGGCCCGCGGTCCGTGCCATGCCGCGCGAGCTCCGCGAGAGCGTCGACACCGCGCAGATCTACCACGAGCTGCTCGAACACCGGCTGGTGCTCTCCGAGCGGCGCCGGGAGGACGTCACCATGGAGGAGGCGGCCCACGACTTCGCGGCGGGCCGCGGTGGCCGGGGGCCCGATGATCCGGAGGGTGAGGAGGCAGTGGTATTCCCGGTCTGACCCCTCGCCAGAGCGCGGGGTGGTTCGCTCCCGACGCCTCGCCGTCATCGCCCGGATCACCCCGCGACACGTCGCGCCGCCATGCTCGTCGCGTGCTACGCCGGATCCTCATGCTGCTGCCGATCGCCGCCGTGGTGGTCTGGCTGGTGTACCACCACGCGCACCTCGCCTCGGGCGTCAGGCAGGCGCTCGACGGGAACGGCTACTGGATGCTGGCCGCGGTGGTCAGCACCCTGCTCGGCTGGGTCGCCGTCTCCTTCGCCCGACAGGGCACGGTGCTCGAACGCCTGCCCGCCGGGCGGCTGTTGGTCACCCAGTTCGCCGCCGGGGCGGCCAACCACCTGCTGCCCTCCGGCATCGGCGCCGGCGCCGTCAACATCCGCTTCATGGCGCGCTGCGGCCTGCCGCCAGCCCGCTACTCGGCCGCGCTCGCCCTCTACTACCTGGCCGAGGGCGTCGCCAGGGTCGTCCTGCTGCTCGGGCTGCTGCTCGCCTTCCCCAGGGCGCTGCGCCTGGAGACCCTGCTGCCGGAGCGGATCGGCCTGTCGCTCATCGCCACCGTCACGGTCGCCGTGCTCGTCGTGGTCGCCGCCGGGCTGGCCTGCGTGGGCCGGGTGCGGCGCGCCACCCTCACCTTCGTGCGGACCGCGCTCACCGACGTCCGCTCGCTGCACACCAGGCCGTCCCGGGTGCTCGCGCTGTGGGGCGGCTCCTTCGCCTTCCCGCTGCTCCAGGCCGCGGGCCTGGTGACGGTCGCCCTCGCGCTCGGGTTGACGGTGCCGGTCGGCCACGTGGTGCTCGCCTACATGGCGGGCTCCGTGGTGGCGGCCATGGTGCCCTCGCCCGGCGGCATCGGCTCGGTCGACGCGGCGCTCGTGGTGGCGCTGGTGGCCACCGGCGCCGCCGTGGGCGCCGCGACCGCGGCGGTGCTCGTCTACCGGGTGATCACGGTCTGGCTGCCGCTGCTGCCCGGCGCGTTGGTCCTGGCCGGACTGGTGCGGTGGAAGGTCGTCTGACCTGGTCGGCCCCGCATCCGTGCTGGGGCCGCGTCGCGGCCCCAGCACGGAGCGGCGGGCTACCGTCCGCGGGGGCGGTGCCGCCGCCAGGCGGCTACTGGCCGACGCGGCCCGGCTGGAGCACCTTGGTGTAGAGCACGGCGCCGCCCAGCTCGCGCAGCCGCACCGTCAGCTCGCCGCTCTCGCCTTCGATGTCCACCTCGCCGTAGAACTGGTAGCCCTCGGCCGGGGAGACGTTGGCGCGCTCCGGCGCCTTGACGAAGACCCGCTCGGGGCCGAACGTCGCGTCCAGCGCGCTGGCCGGGAAGGCGCCGGCGTTGATCGGGCCCGTGACGAACTCCCAGAAGGGCTCGAAGTCGCCGAACGCGGCCCGGGACGGCTGGTAGTGCTGGGCCGAGGTGTGGTGCACGTCGGCGGTCAGCCACACCGTGCCGGTGATCCTGCGGTGTTTGACGAAGCGCAGCAGCTCGGCGATCTGGAGCTCCCGGCCGAGCGGCGCGCCCGGGTCGGCGTTGGCGATGGCCTCGAAGTCGGTGGCGCCGTCCGGCACCACGAGCCCGATCGGCATGTCGGCCGCGATCACCTTCCACACCGCGCGGGAACGTGACAGCTCGGTCTTTAGCCAGCGCAGCTGCTCGGCGCCGAGGATGCCCTGCTCGTCGCGGGTCTGGTCGTTGGTGGAGTTGCGGTTCCGGTGGGTGCGCATGTCGAGCACGAACACGTCGAGCAGCGGCCCGTACCGCACGACCCGGTGCACCCGGCCGTCGCGGGCGGGGCTCAGCGTGGGGATCGGGAAGTACTCGGCGAACGCCCGCCGGGCCCGGGACGCCAGCACGTCGACGGACTTCTCGGTGTAGCGGTCGTCGACCAGGAGCTCGCCCGGGTACCAGTTGTTGGTGACCTCGTGGTCGTCCCACTGGACGATCGCCGGCACCTGGGCGTTGAAGCGCCGCAGGTTGGCGTCCTCCAGGTTGTAGCGGAAGTTGCCCCGGTACTCGGCCAGCGTCTCGGCGACCTTGGCCTTCTCCGGGCGGGTGACGTTGCGCCACACCCGGCCGTCCGGCAGCGTCACGGACTCGGCGAGCGGCCCGTCGGCGTAGATGGTGTCGCCGCTGAAGAGGAAGAAGTCCGGGTCGAGGCGGCGCATCTCCTCGAAGAGCTGGTAGCCGCCGAGCTCCTGGTTGATGCCCCAGCCCTGGCCCGCCAGGTCGCCCGACCAGACGAAGCTCACCCCGTCCCGGCGGCGGCCAGGCGCGGTGCGGAACGTGCCGGTGACCGGCTCGGCGGCGCGGCGCGGGTCGTCGGGGTCGGTGAGCAGCACCCGGTAGTGCACCTGCTCGCCGGCCGGCAGGCCGCGCAGCGGGGTGGTGCCGGTGAAGTCGCTGCCGGGGCCGAGCAGCGGGCCGCGCCAGCGCTCGACCCGGCGGAACGACTCGGTCGCCGAGGTCTCCACGATCATCCGGGCCGGCCGGTCGGACCGCACCCAGACAAGACCCGAGGAACTGGTGACGTCGCCGACCTGCACGCCCCAGCCGGCGGTCGGGCGGCCGGAGCGCGCCAGCGCCGGCGCGGTGCCGGCCAGGCCCGTGAGGGCTAGGCCGGCCGAGGCGGCGACGCCGCCGCGCAACATCGATCTCCTGGACGGTCGCATCGAGGGCACCGACATGTGTGTTCTCCCGTCGTTCTGCTGTCTCACCAGACCGCAGCATGGTCCGGGGGCGTCCACGGCGGAGACACGCGGGCGGAACTCTCGGCGAACAGCGACCCTCCCCCAGCTAACGCTGGGAGGTGCCCCCAGCCGAACCGCGGGGAGAGCCAGTCGTCAGTAGAGGACGGGCCAGCCGCTGCTCCAGTTGATCAGGTTCACGCCCAGCTTCGGCGCGCCGTTGTCCTGGCCGTCGTAGTAGTGGTAGACGAGCAGGTCGCCGTCGACGTCGTTCATCACCGACTGGCCGCCAGGACCGACGTACCGGCCCTGCGTCTCGCGGACCAAAGTGCCGCCGCCGTTCGTCAGGTTGACGCCGTTGCGGTCCACGAACGGGCCGTTGGGGCTGGTGGAGCGGCCCACCTTGATGTGGTAGGTGCTGCTGGTGCCGGCGCAGCAGGTGCCGTAGGAGTTGAAGAGGTAGTAGTAGCCGTCGCGCTTCACCAGCGACGGGCCCTCGATGCCGCCGCCCTGGGAGGCCAGGTTGTAGACGGTGCGGTTGGTGGCGTGCCGCAGGCCGGTGGCCGGGTTGAGCTGGATCTGCTTGATCCCGGTCCACCAGGAGCCGAACGTCAGCCACCAGGTGCCGTTGTCGTCGACCAGCAGGTTGGGGTCGATGGCGTTGTGGTTGGAGCTGGTGGTGGTCGAGTAGACGATGCCGCGGTCGGTGAAGCTGCCGGGGCGGCCGGTGCTGGAGGTGGCCAGGCCGATCGCGGAGTGGTTGGAACCGAAGCTGGAGACCGCGTAGTACAGCCAGTAAGTGCCGTTGTGGTACGAGATGTCGGGCGCCCAGGGGCTCTGCTCCGGCGAGTAGGTCGACCACCAGGACAGCGGGGAGTTGAAGGCCGAGCCCGCGTTGGCGAACGCGATCCGGTCCGACGAACTGCGGGCGTCCAGGCGGTTGTTGGAGCCGTAGAGCACATAGCCCGAGCTGGTTCTGACCATCGAGGGGTCGTGGATGCCGACCGCCCCCGTGACCAGCCCGGGGTTGGGGTAGGCGACGGCGCTGCCTGGCGTCAGCAGCAGCATGGCGGCGGCCGCGAGGGCCGCCGCCAGGGCGCGGGACAGGAGACGGTGCACAGGGCTCACGGTGGCACTCCTCACCGGTGGGGAAGCTCTCTCCGCTGAAGTGGTCGCGGCCCCGGCGAAGGTTGCCGTCCGGCCGGGCTACGCCAGCTCGACGCCTGGCCGCCCGTTCTCCACCCGGAGCCTGGCCAGGGTGCCGGCCGTGGCCCGCGGCTGCCGGACGGTGTCCACGGTCCGCACCTGGGCGTCGATCCCGTTCCTGTCGATGTCGAACAGGTGGTAGCCGCGGTGCGCGTCGAGCAGCTTCCAGTGCGGGTTGTCGGGCCGCCGCGGATCCCACTCGGCGCGGAACGCCGCCTGGTCCTGGTCGCCGTTGGCGCTGATCGAGGTGGACACGAACTCGGCGCCGACCACCTGGGACGACGGCTCGGCGAAGTCCCGCCGCAGGTCGCTGACCATCGTCAGGTGGCGGTCTCCCGAGAGCACCACCGGGTTGCGGATGGCGGCGAACTCGCCGAGCAGCTCGTCGCGTTCCACCTGGTAGCCGTCCCAGGCGTCGTAGAACCACTGCTTGCCCTCGCCGACGAGCAGGTCGGTCTCGGCCATCATGATCTGCGAACCGATCAGGTTCCAGCGGGCCGGGGAGCGGCGCAGCCCTTCGAGCATCCAGCGCTTCTGCTCGGCGCCCAGCATGGTCAGCAGCGGGTTCCCGGCGCCCTCCTGGCTGGTTGCCTGGTCGCTGCGGTACTGCCGGGTGTCGAGCACCTGGAGCCTGGCGAGCCGCCCGAAGTCGAGGCGGCGGTGCGCCCTGATGTGCGGCCCGGACGGCACGGCGGTGGCCCGCACCGGCATGTGCTCGTAGAACGCCTGGTAGGCGGCGGTCAGCCGGGCGACGAACGCGTCGTGCGGCTGCCGGTCCGGGTCCTGCGGGATCTCGCCGGCGAAGTCGTTGTCCACCTCGTGGTCGTCGAAGGTGACGATCCAGGGCGCCTCGGCGTGCATCCGCAGCAGGTCGGGGTCGGTGCGGTACTGGGCGTAGCGGTTGCGGTACTGGGCCAGCGAGTACGGCTCGCCGCCGCCCTCGTGGCGGCGCACGGCGGTGGCCGAGGGGGCGCTCTCGTAGATGTAGTCGCCGACGAACAGCACCGCGTCGACGTCCTGGTCCGCCATGTCGGCGTACGGGGTGAACCAGCCGTGCTGCCAGTTCTGGCAGGAGGCCAGCGCCAGCCGCAGCCGGCCCTCCGCGTGGGCGGGCGGTGCGGTGCGGGTGCGCCCGACGGGGGAGAGCTGGCGGCCGACCCGGAACCGGTACCAGTGGTCACGGTGCGGGCGCAGGCCCCGGACGTCGACGTGCACGCTGTGCCCGAGCGCCGGCTCGGCCAGGACGGTGCCCCACCCGACGACCCGGCGGAACCTGGCGTCCTCGGCGATCTGCCAGTGCACGGTGAACGCCGCGTCGGGCATGCCGCCGCCGTTGAGGGGGTCCGGGGCGAGCCTGGTCCACAGCACCACGCCGTCGGGCAGGGGATCGCCGGAGGCCACCCCGAGCGAGAACGCCCCGTCGGGGACCGGGGGTTCGGTGGGCGCGGTCGCCGTCCTGTCCGGCGCGGGGGCGGTCCTGGTGGCGTTCCGGACGGGCTCCTCGACAGCGCCGGCGGGCGCGGCGCCGGCCAGCTGTCCCATCGCCGCGCTGCCGAGGGCCGTGGCGCCGGCGGTGAGAAAGCGGCGTCGGCCGGTGCCTGGTCCGGGGATGGTGGGCATGGCGGACATGGCGTCCCTTCCGGAGTGGGGAGAGTCACGCTTCCGGGTGAGACGGTGACAGCCGAGCGATACCGATCCCTTAACGCGGGTGAGCCGCGACCTTACGGCGCCATGTGGCGTACCCCCCGTGGCAGTTGGCCACCCGGCCGCGCGGTGACCGAATCGGGGAGGAATGTTCCGTTCGCCCGGGCTTCGCGGAACGGCGTCGACTGTTCACCCGTCGCTCTCCGGCGCGACGGAACCGGCTGCTTCCATCGCGAGCCGTTGGAAGTGTTCCGGCGCCCGTCGTCGGAACCCGATAGGGGAGTCACCTTGTCCAGCCCCTCACTGGATCGCCGCCGCCTGCTCGTCATGGCGGGCGGCACCGCACTGGCCGCCGCCCTGCCGCTCTCCGGCGCCACGGCCGCGACCGTCAGGGAGTCCCCGCGGCTCACCGGATACCCCTTCGCGCTCGGCGTCGCCTCAGGCGACCCGCTGCCCGACGGCGTGGTGCTGTGGACCAGGCTGGCCCCCGACCCGCTGGCGCCCGACGGGCGCGGCGGCATGCCCGAGGTGGCCGTGCCGGTGGACTGGCAGGTGGCCGCCGACCCCGGCTTCCGCCGCGTCGTGCGCTCCGGCGTCGCCCGCGCCACCCCCGAGCTCGGCCACTCCGTGCATGTGGACGTGCGCGGCCTGCGCCCCGACCGCGAGTACTGGTACCGCTTTCGGGCCGCCAGGCAGCTCAGCGAGACCGGCCGCACCAGGACGGCGCCGGCCGCCGACGCCACGCCGAACTCGCTCACCTTCGGCTACCTCAGCTGCCAGAACTACTTCGAGGGCCACTTCACGGCGCTGCGGCACCTGGCCGAAGAGGACCTGGACGTGGTGCTGCACCTCGGCGACTACATCTACGAGATCAGCGAGCCGAGCGGGATCGGCCGCGACCACCTCCCGGTCGGCGAGCCCTACTCGCTCGCCGACTACCGGGTCAGGCACGGCCAGTACAAGACCGACCCCGACCTGCGGGCCGCGCACGCCGCCGCGCCCTGGATCGTCACCCTTGACGACCACGAGGTCGACAACGACTGGGCCGGCGACATCGGCGGCGAGGGCGAGACCGGCGACGACTTCCTCGCCCAGCGCGCCGCGGCCTTCCAGGCGTACTACGAGCACCTGCCGCTGCGCCGGAGCGCGCTGCCCTCGGGCCCGCACATGTCGCTGTACCGCCGCTTCGACTACGGCGACCTGGCCCGCTTCAACGTGCTCGACGGCCGGCAGTACCGGGACGACCAGGTCTGCTACGGCCCGGGCCGTGACCACGACTGCGCCGAGCGCCGCGCCGCGGACCGGACCATGCTCGGCGCCGAGCAGGAGCACTGGCTGGCCGAGGGGCTGCGGGACTCGGACGCGGTCTGGGACGTGCTGGCCAACCAGGTGCTGATGATGCAGGCGGACGCCGCGGCCGGCCAGGAGCGGGACTTCGGCATGGACACCTGGGACGGCTATGTGGCGGCCAGGGACCGGCTCTTCGGCGACGTGCTGCGGAACGGGGTCGACAACTTCGTGGTGTTGACCGGCGACGCGCACCGGAACCTGGCCGGCGACCTCAGGGCCGACTTCGACGATCCGGACTCCGAAACCGTGGGCGCCGAGTTCATGGCCACCTCGATCACCTCCAGCGGCGACGGCGCGGACCACGACGAGTGGGGCCGCCGCTGGCTCGCCGAGAACCCGCACATGCGCTTCCACAACGGGCAGCGCGGCTACGGCCGTTGCCGGGTGACCCGGGACGAGTGGGTGACCGACTACCGGGTGGTGCCCTACGTCAGCCGGCCAGGCGCCCCGATCTCCACCCGGGCCAGCGTCTACCTGGCGGCCGGCCGGCCGGGGATCGCCCAGGTCGAGGCGTGACGACGCGGGGCGCCGGCGCGGGATCATCCCGCGCCGGCGCCCCGGTCGTCGAAGGCCGCGCTCGGCTCAGACGTTGACGCCGTAGTCGGAGGCGATCCCCGCCAGGCCGGAGGCGTACCCCTGGCCCACGGCGCGGAACTTCCACTCGGCGCCGTGCCGGTAGAGCTCCCCGAAGATCATCGCCGTCTCGGTGGCCGCGTCCTCGCTGAGGTCGTAGCGGGCGATCTCCGCGTTGTCGGCCTGGTTGACCACGCGGATGAAGGCGTTGCGGATCTGGCCGAAGCTCTGCCCGCGCGCCACCGCGTCGTGGATGGAGACGGGGAAGACGACCGAGGTGACGTCCGGCGGCACGGTGGCCAGGTTCACCTTGATCGCCTCGTCGTCGCCCTCGCCCTCACCGGTGAGGTTGTCGCCGGTGTGCTCCACGGAGCCGTCGGGGCTGGTCAGGTTGTTGTAGAAGACGAAGTGCTGGTCGGAGACGACCTTGCCGGCCGCGGTGCACAGCAGCGCGCTGGCGTCCAGGTCGTAGTCGGCGCCCGTCGTCGTACGAACGTCCCAGCCGAGCCCGACCACCACCGCGGTCAGACCGGGCGCCTCCTTGGTCAGCGAGACATTGCCGCCCTTGGAAAGGGATACTCCCACGCTCTCCTCCTCGATGCGTATGGGGTCGTAACACAGGTGCCCGCTCGGGCTCCGATGATGAAATCTACAGCAGTGTCGAAATTGTCCCCGAGCGGGTCGCTCAGAGGTCGAACTCCGCGGGCGGCAACCCGAGCGCGAAGCACGCCTCACGGACCACGCCACGCTCCTGCTCGTCGAAGTTCCCGTCCGCGCCGCCGATCACGATGCCGATCTGGATGACGGCCCGTGCCTCCGCCGGCTTCTTCTTGGCCTTGGCGACCTCCTGCAGGAGGCTGACCTTACCGAAGTCGAAGTCCGCGGTGAGCTTGTCGACGCAATTCTCGAAGCGCTGTTGCAGATCCGCGGCGTCGAAGTTCTGCAGCACCTCGTTGCTCGCGATCAGCTGGGCCACGCGGCGGCGCTCGGCCGGGTCGATCGAGCCGTCCGCCGCGGCCACCAGGGCGCAGATCGCCATGCTCGCGTCGCGGAACGCCCCGCTCTTGAGGTCGTTCTTCTTGGCGTTCAGCTGAGTCTGCATCGTCGACGCGGACTCCTTGATGCGGTCCCACAGGGCCATGGAGGAACTCCGTTGATCGGCTGGAGAGTCACTTTCTACGGAAGTGTAGAACCAATGGTGGGGCCTGTGTGACGAGGGGCGTACGGGTGGGTGACGGGTGACGCGCGTAGTTTCGCGAACCGCATGGCAGGTACATATCAGTATCGAACGGCCGCCCGCCCGGGGGCCGTTCGCGCCGCGCGGCCCGCGTCGCGCGGTGACCCCCACCACCGCGAAAGGCCCCCCATGCACCGGACCCTGCTGACCGGCGCCGTCACCATCGCCCTCATATCCCCGCTGCCGCTCGCCACCGCGACCGCGACCGCGACCGCGACCGCGGCCCAGCCTGCGCCCGCGGCCGCCGCCCTGGACGACGCCTCCTCCGCCTCCTATTACGACGACGCGCTCGGCCTCAGCGGCGACGCGCTGAAGGACGCGCTGCACGAGATCGTCAGCACCGGCGTCACCACCCTCACCTACGCCCAGGTCTGGGACGCGCTCAAGGAGACCGACCAGGACCCGGCCAACCCGGCCAACGTCGTCCTCCTCTACACCGGCCAGTCGCGCTCCGCCGACCGCAACGGCGGCAACGTCGGCGACTGGAACCGGGAGCACGTCTGGGCCCAGTCCCACGGCGACTTCGGCACCGGCCGCGGCCCCGGCACCGACGTCCACCACCTGCGCGCCGCCGACGTGCAGGTCAACAGCTCGCGCGGGAACAAGGACTTCGACGACGGCGGCTCCCCGGTCTCCAACGCCCCCGGCAACTACACGGACTCCGACTCCTGGGAGCCGCGCGACCAGGACAAGGGCGACATCGCCAGGATGCTCTTCTACATGGCGGTGCGCTACGAGGGCGGCGACGGCTTCGCCGACCTCGAACTCAACGACGCCGTGAACAACGGCAGCCGCCCCCTCCACGGCCGGCTCTCCACCCTCCTCGAGTGGAACGAACTCGACCCGCCGTCGGCCTTCGAGGAGCGCCGCAACGAACTGATCTACGACGATTACCAGGGCAACCGGAACCCCTTCGTCGACCACCCGGAGTGGGCCGAGGCCATCTGGGGCTGAGGCAGCCGATGGCACCCCCGCCCACGCCCCGCTCGCCTTCACCCTCGCGCGCCGGTGAGCGCGGGGCGGGGGCGGGACGGCGCGGCCGGCGCTCGGGAGGGGCGGGAAACGCCTGGCCAGGGCGTGCGGGGCGGACATACACTCCGGCGGGGCGTGCCACCGGGCGCGGCCTTCCTCGTCGTGCCCGTCGGAGCGATCGATGTCCCCCCGTACCGCCTCCGGCGGCGGCCGGCCCGTCCGGGCCAGGCTCGCCGTCGCCGCGCTGTTCTTCGTCAACGGATTCGTCTTCTCCAACGTCGTCCCGCGCTACCCGGAGATCAAGGCCGAGCTCGCCCTCTCCAACGCCGCCCTCGGCACCGCCATCGCCGCCATGCCGCTCGGCGCGCTGCTGCTCGGCCTGTCCGCCGGGCCGCTGATCAAACGGTTCGGCTCGGCGCGCACGGCGGTGGTCAGCCAGGTGCTGATGGGCGTCAACATCGTCCTGGTCGGCTCCGCGCCGGGCTTCGCCGTGCTGTGCGTCGCGATCTTCGTCGCCGGTGGCCTCGACGGGACCAACGACGTGGCGATGAACGCCCACGGGATGCGGGTGCAGCGGCGCTACGGCCGGTCGATCCTGAACGCGTTCCACGGACTGTGGAGCGTCGGGGCGGTGGTGGGCGGGGTGACCGGCGCCGCGGCCGCGCAGTTCGAGCTGCCGCTCGTCGTCCACCTCTGCCTGGTCGGCGCGGTCGCCGTGACCTCGGCCCTGGTCTCTTCGCGGTTCCTGCTGCCGGGACACGACGACACGGAGCGCGAACCGGCCGCGGCGCCCGCCGCCGGCACCCCGGGCGCGGGGCGGGTCTGGCTGCGCCGGCCGGTGCTGGTGGCGTTCGCCGTGCTCGGGCTGATGACGGCGGCCACCACCGTCGTGGAGGACGCGCCGAGCTCCTGGGGCGCGGTGTACCTCCAGAACGAGCTGGGGGCGGGACCGTTCGTCGGCGGGCTCGCCTTCATGGCGCTCCAGGGCACCCAGACCGTCGGCCGGCTGCTCGGCGACCGGGTGGTCCAGCGGCTCGGTGACCGGACGACCGCCAGGATCGGTGGCGTTCTGGTGGTCACCGGGATGGGCGCGGCGCTGCTCTGGCCCTCGGTGCCGAGCACGATCGTCGGCTTCGGCCTCGCCGGTCTCGGCATCGCGACGCTGATCCCGGCCGCGATGCACGCGGCCGACGAGGTGCCGGGACTCTCGCCGGGCGTCGGCATCAGCGTGGCGGCCTTCCTGCTGCGCATCGGCCTGCTGGTCTCGCCGCCCGTGGTGGGGCTGATCGCGGACGCCCACTCCATCCGTCTTGGCCTGACCGTGGTGCCGCTGGCCGGCCTGGTGATCCTGCTGACCTCGCGCGCCCTGGACACCGGGCGCCATCCGACGCCGGCGGGCCGGGGCGCGCCGACCGCGGCCGAGGCGTCGCGCCAGCCGGCTCGCCAGCCGGGCGCCTGACGCACGGCCCGCTCCCACCCGCCGGCTCCCACCCGCCGGCTCCCACCCGCCGGCTCCCACCCGCCCGCTTCCTTCCGGCGGTTGACCGCCGGCGTGCGCGGATGGCCGGAACTCGCCGCGATCTTGCGTGATCCGCGCAGCCTTAGGCGCAGAACCCGGTGACCTCGCCGTTATCACGCGCGAAATGCGCGATAACCCTTGCGCGAAACAAACAACCATGTCACGGTTGCCGGCATCACGATCCTGTCGGCCGCACGGGAAGCCGAGGCATGCCCACCACGCTCATCACCACTCCCACCTTCGCGCGCTACTCCCGCGACCCCTGGAACCTGCTGGAGAACGCCGGCGCGGGACCGGTACGCCCCGTCGAGGACGCCGCACTCCCGGGTTCCGAACTCCTCGCCAGGGTGGGCACGGCCGACGCGCTGATCGTCGGCATGGACCCCGTCACCGCCGAGGTCATCGAGGCCGCCGACCGGCTGAAGGTCATCGCCAAGCACGGCGTGGGCGTGGACACCATCGACCTGGCCGCCGCCCGGGCCCGCGGCATCCGCGTCACCTACGCCCCGGGCAGCAACTCCCGCGCCGTCGCCGAGTTCACCTTCGGCCTCCTCCTCGACGCCGCCCGCCGGATCACCGAGGCCGACGCCCGGCTGCGCGCCGGCGGCTGGCCCAAGCTCTTCGGCCCCGAGCTCGCCGGCAAGACCCTCGCGATCGTCGGCTTCGGCCGCATCGGCCGGCTGCTCGCCGGCTACGCCCAGGCGTTCGGCATGACCGTGCTCGCCCACGACCCCTACCTGCCGGACGCCGAGATCACCGCCCGCGGCGCCCGCCCGACCGACCTGGCCGGCTGCCTCGCCGAGGCCCACTTCACCAGCCTCCACCTGCCGGCCGACCCCGGCGCGCCGCCCCTGCTCGACGCCGCGGCGCTGCGCGCCATGCGCCCCGGCTCCTACCTGATCAACGCGGCCCGCGGCGGCCTGGTCGACGAGGACGCCCTGGCCGCGCTGCTGGTCGAGGGCCACCTGGCCGGCGCGGCCGTCGACGCCTTCGCGAGCGAGCCGCTCGGCGACAGCGCGCTGCGCTCCGCCCCCAACGTCGTGCTCACTCCCCACATGGCGGCCTGCAGCCACGAGGCGAACCGGGAGATGGGCGTCATGGTCGCCGAGGACGTGGTCCGCGCACTGGCGGGCGAGGAGCCGCGCCACGAGGCGCCCTGAACCGGCGCAGTGAACCGGCGCCCTGAACCGGAAGGACCCCCAGTGAAGAAGGAGACCCCGTGAAGATCGACCGGATACGCGTGGACAAGGCGAAGTTCGAGATGCGCGACTTCGCCAAGCACCCCACCGGGTTCTCCCTCGTCTACGAGCCGGGCAGTAGCAAGCAGGTCAGCGCCTACGCGGTGCGCGTGTACACCGACGAGGGCGTGGTCGGCGAGTACGTCGGCGGCAACTCGGTGGCCGCCGCCCAGCTGAGGATGTTCGGCGACTACCTCATCGGCAAGGACCCGTTCCAGCGCGAGCTGATCTACAACGACGTCAAGCGGCAGCTCCGCAAGTTCGACAAGATGGGCATGGGCCTGATCGACATCCCGCTCTGGGACCTCGCGGGCCGCGCCTTCGGCGTCTCCGTCCGCACCCTGCTCGGCGGCTGGAAGACCCGGCTGCCCGCCTACGCCTCCACCGCGGCCGGCGACCGCGCCGGCGGCCTCGACAGCGCCGAGGCGTACGCTGACTTCGCCGTGCAGTGCCGTGAACTCGGCTACCGCGCCTACAAGTTGCACGTCTGGGACGACTACGAGGTGGCCGAGGTGGTGCGCACCATCCAGGCCGTGCGCGACGCCGTCGGGCCCGAGATGGACCTGATGCTCGACCCCGGCTCCAAGCTGGAGACGTTCGCGCACGCCGTCCAGGTCGGGCGTGCCTGCGACGAGGCGAACTACCTCTGGCTCGAGGACCCCTACAAGGACACCGGCATCTCGCTCCAGGGCCACAAGCGGCTGCGCGAGTTGATCCGCACCCCGCTGCTCCAGACCGAGCACGTCCGCGGCCTGGAACAGCACGTCGACTTCGCGGTCGGCGGCGGCACCGACTTCGTGCGCGCGGACGCCGAGTACGACGGCGGCATCACCGGCGCCCTCAAGATCGCCCACGCCACCGAGGGGCTCGGCCTCGACGTCGAACTGCACACCCCAGGGCCGGCCCAGCGCCAGCTGATGGCGTCGATCCGCAACACCAACTACTACGAGATGTCGTTCGTCCACCCCAAGTCGACCGAGATCGGCCGCAGTCAGCTGATCTACGCGGACGACTACCGGGACGGCCTGACCGCCGTCGGCCCGGACGGCTGCGTGCCGGTCCCCGAGGGCCCCGGGCTCGGCATCGCGTACGACTGGGACGTGATCGAGGCGCACACCGTGGAGACCGTCGAGTTCTCCTGACCGCGCCACGCGCGCCACCCCCTCCGCTCCTTCCCCGCTGGTCTCCCCGGACCGCCCCCCTACCTCCCCACCCCGCTCCCGGTCCGGCATCGGCGCCGGACAGAGAGGACCTTGGCATGGCTGCGACACAGGCCGACTCGGTGGCCGGCGCCACCGAGAACGTCGACCCCTACCGGCTCGACCCGAAGGACGTGCTCGAACCGCCCACCACGTTCAGCGGGCGGCTGCGCTACCTCGGTCCCGGTCTGGTGCTCTCGGCCGCCATCGTCGGCTCGGGCGAACTGATCGCCACCACCGCGCTGGGCGCCAGGGCCGGCTTCGTGCTGCTCTGGCTGGTCATCATCAGCGCCACCGTCAAGGTCTGGATCCAGGCCGAACTCGCCCGCTGGACCATCCTCAACGGCCGTACCGCGCTGGAGGGTTACCGGGACGTCAGCCCCAGGATCGGCCCCCTCGGCTGGATCAACTGGCTGTGGATCGGCATGGACTTCGCCAAGATGTTCCAGCGCGGCGGCATCATCGGCGGCACCGCCGCCGCCTGCTCCATCATGTGGCCGATCACCGGCGAGGCGCTGAGTTTCGCCTCGCTCGCCACCTGGACGGTCGTCATCACCGCCAGCGCCGTGCTGCTCCTGCAGACCGGCCGCTACGCGACCGTCGAACGGGCCGCCGTCGTGTCCGTCATCATCTTCACCACGATCACCGTCGGCCTGGCGCTCGCCCTGCCGTTCACCGACTTCGGCTACGGCCCCTCCGACCTCGGCGAGGGCCTGAGCTTCACGATCCCCGCCGGCACCCTCGGCATCGCCATCGCCATGTTCGGCCTCACCGGCGTCGGCGCCGACGAGATGACCACCTACACCTACTGGTGCATGGAGAAGGGCTACGCCCGCTGGACGGGCCCCGACGACGGCTCCGAGGAGCGGGCCAGGCGCGCCGAGGGCTGGCTGAAGGTGATGCGCCTCGACGTCACCGTCTCCTGGCTGGTCTGCACCCTGTGCACCCTCGCCTTCTACGTCATCGGCGCCTCCGTGCTGCACCCCCAGGACCTGGTGCCCGAGGGCAACGAGGTGATCAGCACCCTCTCCCGGATGTACACCGACACCATGGGTCCCTGGGCCAAGTACGTCTTCCTGGTGGGCGCGATCGCCGTGCTCTACTCCACCCTCATCGGCTCCACCGCCAGCGTGCCGCGGCTGTGGGCCAACTCCCTCGGCCTGCTCGGCGTCATCGACTGGAACGACCTGCGGGTCCGCCGCCGCACCATCCGGCTGCTCACCATCGTCCTCCCGCCGCTGTGGGCCGCCTCCTTCCTGTGGGTCCAGTCGCCGGTGCTGATGGTGCAGATCGGCGGCATCGGCGGCGGAATCTTCCTGTGCGCCGTGGTCGTCGCCGTCTGGCGGCTGCGCACCGTCGGCGTCGACCGGCGGTTCCGCGGCAACCCCTGGCTCACCGTCGCCCTGGTGCTGAGCAGCGCGGCCATCGCCTTCCTCGGCGTCTACGCCGTCCTGGACGTCTTCGGCATCTCCGTCGCCGAGTAGCCCCCGGCGTCTGTCCGTCCGTCTTCCGTCCGCCCTCGGCGGACACCGTGACCGCCGTGTCCCACCCCGGGCAGGGATGCCGGGGGCGGCCGAGCTGGTGGCGCCGGGCGGGGTCCTCCTCGTCGGCTGGCACGGCGCCCCGCCGCCCTGGGCGCCTGGCCACCACCACGAGATCGGTTCCCTCACCCCCGACGAGGTGCTCGCCCAGCTCGACCTGCCGGCGGGGGAGTGGCGGCTGCTGCTCGCCGACACCAGGCTGCACGGCATGCCGCACCCGGAGGGCCGGCTGGCGCTGCGCACCGACCAGGTGCTCAAGCTCCGCAGGGCCGCCGACGAGGACCGGCCGGGGCGCTTTGTGTGAGGAGAGCGTAATGACACTAATTAACCGTTGCGGGTGAAGTCATGGGCCGATCGGCCCTGATGTGGGGATTGTCCTGGAGGACCGACCCACGAACGCAAAGCGAGGGCAAGATGGCCATGGACCTGGAGGACCTGGTCTCCGGGGAGAAGATGATCGTGAGCGCCCACTCTGGGGGCGTGCTGATCCCCGACTCCTTCATCAACAAACGGCAGCACATGAAGGCGCTGCGCGCGGGCCACGGGGAGCTCGAGGGCAACCATCGGTGGACCTTCGCCAAGGCCGCCGACGACACCTTCGTCATCGGGCACGTCAGCAGCGGTCGTTACATGGAACCGCTGCGCAAGAGCGAGGCCGCCGCGATCTACGAGAACGTCAGATACCAGGGGCCGATCCTGCTCGAGGTCGGCCCCCTGACCGACGCGCAGGACCAGTGGGAGCTGCGCAAGAAAGGGGACTACTACCAGATCGGGCTCAAGGACACCCGCTTCGTCGTGGGGCTGACGCACCCGGACCACGGCGACAGCTGGGTGACCCTCCTCGACCCGTGGTGGAGCATGGATCGCCTCTGGCTGATCCAGGACGTGCCCGCCTGACGGGGCGTCCGATGAGCGCGTGAGGGGTGGCGGCGGGCGGAAGGCGCCTCGACCGCCGCCACCCCCGTTCGGCGAACCGCCCGGGGGGCGGACCACCCGAGGGGTGGACCGCCCGGGGAGGGGGAGCGTCAGCCGCGCTCGACCGCCGCCCAGTGGCGGCGCAGCTCCTCGGCGCCCTGCTTGGGCTGCTCCAGCGGCCACCAGTGGTCGGAGTTCAGCGCGACGAAGCGGGCCCCGGTGCGGGCGGCCAGCTTCACGCCGTGCTGCGGCGCCTGGTAGCGGTCGTGGTTGCCCCAGATGACAAGACCGGGCGGGAGTTCGGCGTTCTCCTCTGGCCACCAGTCGCCGATGTAGACGGCGGAGCGGTAGAAGGCCAGCCCGGCGTTGAACATGGTGGCGTCGTAGTGCTCGGCGGTCACCGGCGCGTGGTACTCGGGCACGCCGGCCTCGCCGAGGCCGATGATCTGCCACTCGCGCGGGTAGCCGAGGTACTCGTCCCTGGCGGCCTCGCCCAGCGTGGTGGTCTGCCAGACCCGGGCGTTGTGGTGCCACGACCAGTCCGGGTCGCAGGTCGAGGTGAGGGCCCAACTCCGCAGCAGCTCAGGGTTGTTCTTGAGCACGCTGTGCAGCACCATGCCGCCCACGTCGTGCGCGACGACGTGCACGGGCCGGCGGAATCTTCTCAGCTCGCCGGTCAGCCACTCGGCCAGCTCCCACCGGGTGCCGGTGAGGCCGTCCGGCATGTCCCCGCCGTAGCCCGGCAGGTCGAGGGCCTCCGTGTCGTAGCCCCGCAGGTGCTCGCGGAGCGGGTCCCAGAGCCGGTGTGTGTCGGGATAACCGTGGATGAAGACGACTTTGGTCGACATGGGTGCCTTCCAATCCTCGACGTTGGTCGAGCGTCGGGTGATGAGTGCGGTGCATCGGATGGCGGCTGTGGGCCCCCGTGGTGCGGCTCAGGACAGTTCGGCGACGGAGGCCAGTGCCTGGTCCATCGGGACGCCGCCGCCTTGGAGGTCGAAGAGCCGGCGGTGGGTCGCGGGTTCGTCGAGGCAGGCGACGGCCACCGCGGCCAGGTCGCCGCGGGAGAGCGAGCCGCCGTCGAGGTTCCTGGCCACCGTGACGTAGCCGGTGGGCCCGCCGCCGTTCAGCCACGGCGGCCGGATCACGGTCCAGACCAGCCCCGAGCGGACCAGGTGGTCGTCCGCCTGTCCCTTGGCGGCGGCCACCCGGCGGAGGAAGAACGGGATGCGCTTGGGGTTGTCGCTGCCCATCATGGAGATCTGGATCCACCGCCCGACGCCGGCCCGCTCGGCGGCGTCGATGGCCCTGATGATCCCGTCCCGGTCCACCTTCCGCGCCGTCCGGCCCGAAGTGGTGCGGCCGGCCGCCGCGTTGATGACGACGTCGCAGCCGCCGAGCGCGGCCTCGACCTCCGCGGGCGAGGAGCTGACCAGGTCCAGCTGGACGGCCTCGGCGCCGGCGGCGCGCAGCCGCGCGGCCGAGTCCGGGCCGCGCGTGGTGGCGCGCACGTCCCGGCCGGCCTCCAGCAGTTGCCGGACGACGACGCTGCCGGTGCCGCCGGTCGCGCCGAAGACGGCGATCTTCATGGATCCCCCAGGGTGGGTGTGGGGCCGTGGGCCCGCGTCAGCGGGCGGCGGCCGGGGCGAAGCTGGCGGACGAGAGGGACGGCGTGGCGGCGGCGCCCGCCCGGTGGGCGAGAACGCCGGCCAGCGCCTCGGCGGCGGCCAGCGCCCCGGGCGCGGCGCCCCAGGCGGCGCAGGCGCAGACGGCCTGGGCGGCGG
>NZ_BAAGPR010000013.1:0-114209 GCF_054783955.1 Streptomyces mayteni
GTGGCCGCGCTCGCCGCCCGGCTGCGCGCCCGGCTGGCCGCGGTGGGGGCGCCGACGGTGCCGCTCGGCCCGGCCGAGGCGCGCCAACTGCTCAGGCAGGTGGGCGATCCGGAGCCGAACGGCCGTGCCCTGGCCAGCAACTGGGCGGGCGCGGCGGCCACCCACACCACGCTCACCGCGCACGTCGCCACCCAGGACGACTGGCACCGCCTGCTGTCCGGGCTCGGCGGCTGCGCCGCCGACCGGGTGGTGGTCGCGGCGACGCTCACCGCGCACGGCCCCGGGCTCCGCGTCCGCACCGCGGTGCGGGTGGTCAGCCCGCTCGCCCAGCACGCCATGGCCCAGCGCGACCGGCTGCTGGCGGCGGACGTGACCGGCCCGCCGGCCGCCGACCAGGCGGCCGGGCTGCTGGCCACCCTGCCGTTGGCCTACCCGGCCAGCCCACTCGACGAGGCCACCGGCTTCGCGCCCCCGCGAGAGACCAGATACGGACGAGGAGACAGCCGAGGACGATGAGCTCCCCCGACCCCTTCACACCCACGCCGCACGCCAGGGGCCGCCGCCCGGCCGACTCCCCCACCGTCCAACTCGACACGTCCCACCGGGCGTTCGGCAGCCGGTCGGGGCCCGGCCAGGCCGCCGACGAGCCGTCGACGCCCGAACTCGGCACGCTCCCCGCGGCGATCTGGCGCGACGACACCGCGGCCCCCTTCACCCTCGCCCCCGCCCAGGTGGGCGTCCACCTGGGCACCGGCCGGGACGGCAGGTCCGTCGCGCTGCCCTGTCCTGGGCCGGCCGGCACCCGCGTCGCGGCGCTCGGCGAGTCGCTGTTCGGCCGCCTCGTCGCGCTGCGCCTGCTGGCCGTCGGTGCCCTGGTCACCGCCGCCGTCCGGGAGCCGGCGGCGTGGCAGGGCCTCCGCCGGGCGGCCGGCGACCGACTCGCGTTCACCGACACCCCGGCCGCCTGGCCACGGCACACCCCCGCCCCGCCCGCGGTCGACGCCGGCCCGCAGGCCCTCGTCTGCGACCTGCGCCGCCCGCCGTCCGCCGCCGCTGCCGCCGGCCCCTGGCGCACCGTCGTGCACGTGACCCGCAACGCGCCGCGCGGCGCCGCCTTCTGGCACCGGCCCGACGCGCTGCTCGCGCTGGGGGCCGAGCACGCGGAGGCCGTCGGCCGGCTGCTCGGCCCTGCGGCCGCCCGTGTCACCGCCGAGTTGGCGCCGGGCGAGATCGTGCTCTTCCGCCCCACCGCCGCGGAGATCCTCCGCCCCGACATCGCGCCGGGCGAGAACGCGGTCCTGACCGCCGGTCCCGCCGCGGGGCGCGCTCCCGTCCCCCGGTGACATGCCCCGGATCGAGGCGCCATGATGGTCCCGACACGCCGCGTCCCAGCCGTACGTGGCGTCGTGAAGGGGGACGGCAGTGGAGCCGTTGTATCCGGAGGACCCGTCGACCATCGGCCCTTACCGGTTGGTGGCGAGACTGGGGGCCGGCGGGATGGGTCGGGTGTTCCTGGGGCGTTCGTCCACCGGACGGACCGTCGCGGTCAAGGTCGTGCACGCGGAGCTGGCGCGCGATCCGCTCTTCAGACGGCGGTTCAGCGGCGAGATCGACGCGGCGCGGCGGGTCAGCGGAAAGTGGACCGCGCCGGTGCTCGACCACGACATCGAGGCCGCCGCGCCGTGGGTCGCGACGGGCTACGTGGCCGGTTCCTCGCTGCGGGATGTCGTGGACACGCTGCACGGGCCGCTGCCCGAGCGCTCGGTGTGGGCGCTGGCCTACGGCCTGTCGAGCGCGCTGCTCGCGGTGCACGGCAGCGGGCTGATCCACCGTGACCTGAAGCCGTCGAACGTGATGGTGACGCTCGAGGGGCCGAAGGTCATCGACTTCGGCATCGCGCGGGCGGTGGACGCCAGCGCCGTGACCAGGACGGGTGGGGTGGTCGGCTCCCCCGGGTACATGCCGCCCGAGCAGATCAGGGGCGAGGAACTGACGGGCGCCGTCGACGTGTTCGCGCTGGGCGCGGTGCTCGCGTACGCGGCGACCGGGAAGCCGCCCTTCTCGTGGGACGGCACACAGGAGGCCACGGTGATGTACCGGGTCCTCCACGAGACGCCCGAGCTGGGCCCGGAGGACGGGCCGCTTCGGGGCGATCTGCGCACCATCGTGCTGCACTGCCTGGCGAAGGACGTGGCGCAGCGGCTGGACCTGACCGGCATCCCGTCGTTCGCGAAGCGGCGCGCCGGCGGCGAGTACTGGCTGCCGTCGGGGCTCACGGCGCAGCTGGGGCAGGCCGCGACGCGGCTGCTGGAGTTCGAGGGGCCGGAGGCCGATCGCCCACCGTCGTCGTGGGGCCCGCGGCCGCCGTCGGGGTGGGATCCGGCCGCCCCTCCGGGATCTCCCGCGCCCGTCGGTTCGTCGCTCCCCACCCAGGTTCCCGGCGAGGCTACGGGCTCGGGCTCGAGCTCCGGGTCGCCGGTACCGCCGCCCATGCCGGCGACTCCGCCGATGTCCCCGCCGCCCCCGCCACGCTGGCGTCGGGGCCGATACGCGCTGGCCTCGATGTCGGGCGCGGTGGTGTTCGCGATCTTCGGTTGGCTGCTCGCGACCAACGTGGCGGGGAGCGACGAGGACCGGCCGACTGACGGGGAGGGCGAGGGGGGCGAGCAGACCAACGGAATCACCGTGCACGCGGCCACCGCGCACGACCCGATCATCTTCACGGACGAGGAGACCGGCGAGCTCTCCGGATTCGAGGTGGATCTCGTCGAGGAGATCGGGGAGCGGCTCGGCAGGGAGGTCACGTTCGACCTGGTCGAGGACAGCACGGTCGCCGCCCAGACCGCCGTTCGAGACAGCGGCGCCGCCGCGCACGTCGCGGTGGGCAACTTCGTGGACAACGAGGAGGTACGAGAGGCGCTGGGCGTGGACTTCGTCAACCACTTCATGGACGGCTGGGCCGTGATGAGCCAGGACCCGGCGCGTTCCGGCGACCTCGCCGAGCTGTGCGGCCTGACGGTCACGGTCTACGAGGGCGACGACAACCCCACGGCGGACTCGGTGCGCCGCCACACCGAGGACTGTGCCACTCCCCCCGAGATCGTGCCGTTCGGGAGCAGGGGCGACATGGCGGCGGCGATCGCCGCCGGTGAGGCCGACGTGGCGGCGCTGCTGTACACGCAGGCGGCCGAGTACGTCGCCGAGAACCCGGACGCCGGGTTGAGCGTCGGCTTCGCCGACGGGAACGGCGGTGCCCGGGGCATCGCGATCCCGGCCGGGGAGGTCGAGCTGCGCCAGGAGTTCTTCGATGTGATGGGCGAGCTGATGCGCGACGGCACCTACGAGGAGCTGCTGCGGCGTTGGGGCATCGAGGAGGCGGCCATCGACGCGGCGGAGGTCAACCTGGGCAGCTGAGCGGCCCGCCCGGTGGCTAGCAGTCGAAGTGTTCGGTGAAGAGCTGGTCGCGCCGGACGCCTTCGGCCCGCAGGTCGCCCGTCGTGGCCTCGACGAAGCCCGGGCTGCCGCAGACGAAGTAGCGGGCGCGGGGTTCCGCGCGGTACGCCGTGGTGTAGCGGCGGCCGAGGCGGTCGCGGAGTTCGTCCCGGAAGGCGGCCTCGGCCGGGGACGAGACGATGTGCGTCAGGGACATCCGCGGCCCCGCGTGCCGGCGCACCAGGTCGACGAACGGGGTGACGCCGATGCCGCCGGCGATGAGGACGGCGGGCCGGTCGTCGACCGCGGCCTGCCTGGTGAACGTGCCGTAGGGCCCGTCGAGGCGCAACGCGGCGTCCCGGCCGAGCCGTTCGAGCCGGGCGGTGAACGGTCCCGCGCGCTTGACGGCGAAGGTCAGCGTGCCGTCCTCGTCCTGCCCCACGACGCTGAACGGGTGGGCCCTGGACAGCGCGTGGAGTCGCAGGTAGCAGAACTGGCCCGGCGTGGGGCGGCGGACGCGGCGGCGGCCGGCCGGGGCGACGGCGTACTGGGTGACGGTGGGCGTGAGCCTGGTCTTCGCCACCACCCGGTAGCGGGGTGCCCAGAGCGGGACGGCGAGCCGCCAGGCGGTGACCAGCGCGAGGCAGCCGGCCAGCGCCAGCCAGTAGGCGCGCAGCCAGGGCAGGTCGGCGAGGAAGCTGCCGATGCCGTAGGCGTGCAGGAACACCAGGCCGGCCAGCGGGTAGGAGACGTAGTGCACCGAGCGCCAGAGGCGGTGCCGGATCGCGGCCCGCAGCAGGGTGCTGCTCAGCCAGAGCGCCAGGAACAGCAGCAGGGCGAGGCGGCCGTAGGAGGTGTAGGTCGACTCGACCCAGGAGAAGTCGAGCACCAGCAGGTAGCCCAGGTCCTGGTGGTTGGCGATGGTCTCCAGCAGCGGGTGCAGCAGCACCAGGAAGGCGCCGCAGCCGCCGAGCCAGCGGTGCAGCGCGACGACGCGCAGCCGGTCGCCGCAGAGCCGCTCCGAGACCTGGCAGACGCCGAGCACCACCTGCCACCAGAGGACGAGCGCGCCGCCGAGCCCGACGAGGTTGGCGGTGTCCCCGACGTCCTCAGTGCGGGCGAGCACGGGGAGGAACGGCAGGACGGTCAGGAGCATGACGAGGGTCAGGCGGGTCATGTGAGGTCCTGTCCTGTCGATCTTGTCGGATCGGCCCGCGGCTCCCCCAGGCCTGGCGGCCTGGGTGGGGGTGCCCCCTGCACGGAGTGCTTGGGGGAGTGCCCCCGTTCGCTTCGCTCAAGGCGCCCCACGCGGCGGAGCCGCACATCGACCGCAGCGCGGCTCATACCTGTCCGTATTCGCGCGCGGCGCCTGACATGCCGCTCCGCGGCGTGGGGTAACGCGGCGAGGTGCCGTAGCTGGCGGGACGGGCCCGAAGAAGATCGCCCGGACAGGGCCTGGATTCCAACGGCAGGTCGGGCGAGTGGCGGACGGTCCCGTCGCGGTCGACGGTGAGCCAGGCCGCGGTGGGGTCGAGGCCGGCCAGCCAGCCGGGACCCTCGGCGGTGCCGAGGATGGTGAGGCAGGTCGCGTAGACCTCGGCGGCGGCCAGGTTGCCGGCCAGCACGGTGGCCTGGAGGCAGTCGGAGTCGGCGGGTTCGCCGGTGCGCGGGTCGATGATGTGGTGTGCCCGGCCGCCGGTGGCGGTGGGCCAGCTGCGGCGGACCACGCTGCTGGTCGCCACGGCGGCGGAGCGTGGCAACTCCAGGACGCCGACCGGCTCCTGAGCCGTGGGGTGGGCGACGCCGACCCGCCAGGGCCGGTCGGCGTGGCCGCGCCAGGCCACCAGGTCGCCGCCGGCGTCGATGAGGCCGCGCTCGGAGCACAGGGCGTCGGCGGCGGCCTGGACGCTCCAGCCCTTGACGAAGCCGCCGAGGTCGACGGCGACGCCGTCCGGGAGCCGGATGGTGCCGTCGTCGTGGTCGAGGTGGACAGGCGGGGTTCCGGCGGCCCTGGCCGGGGCCGGCTCGGCGGGCTCGGCCGGCTCGGCGACGCCGATGGCGTCGAAGTCGACGGCGTAGCCGGCGCGGGCCACCTCGGCGCCGAGGAACGGGCTGAAGAGGCCGCCGGTGCGCTTCTGGTGGGCGCACGCCTCGGTCAGGACCCGCAGGAACAGCTCGGAGACGGCGACCCGGCCGCCGGCGTTGGCGCGGGAGACGTCGCTGTCGGGGCGGAACCGGCTGAAGACGGCCTCCACCTGGTGGAGCCAGCCGAACACGGCGGCGGCCTCCCCTGGCGGCAGGACGGCCAGCAGCTCGGTGCCCATCACCCGGTCGCGCATCGCCCGCATCTCACACCAGCCGACGGTCAGGAGCCGCGGGTGAAGGTCGTCACGGTGTCCGGGTCAAGCGGCTCGCCCGGGGTGAAGCTCGCCCGGACGTCCTCGACCAGGGTGGGCTCCTCGCGGGCCTCGTCCGGCAGGTAGACGGCCTCGGCGCGGGACTCCCCCGCGACGTCGCCGAGTTCGATGGTGCCGGTGTGGAGCACCCGCCGCTCCCACAGCAGGTTGCCCTCGATCCGGTAGGTGTAGCGGCCGGGGCGCACCGGGACGCCTTCGCGGTCGGTGCCGTCCCAGTAGAGGGTGTGCTCGCCCTCGTCCTGCGCGGGGCGGCTGGCCGACTCGATCTCCGCTTGGGTGGCCTGTTCCCAACCGGCGGTCTCGCGCCAGGCGGACAGCGACTCGGGGCGGCGGTCGTAGCCGCCGTTGGCGGTGAAGCTGGTGGCGAAGAGGGTGCGCACGTAGGCGCCGCTCGCGTCCTCGATCCAGACCGCGATCTGGTTGCTGGCGTGGGTGGGGACGCGGTGGAGCCGGTAGGAGACGCGGACCAGGCCGAGGCTCTCGGCGGTCGGCGCCAGGGTGGCGGTGGTCGCCGGGACGGGCCGCCGCTCCTCGGCGGCCGCGGCGGGGGCCCGGTCCGGCAGCTGGTGGAGGTACGTGCCGGTGGCGGCGACCGCCACCCCGCTGATGACCACGATCGGCACGATCAACCGACTCGTGCGGTCCGGCATGGAACCTCCCTCAGGCATGCGCTGACCATTAGCTACCTTATGGCCCTAGGATGACGAATGCCAATATGTCTTTTCATAGCATTTACCATCAGCAGCACCGCTCATGGTGCCCCTCGGAGCGATTCGGCAAGATACTGACGGCCACACAACGGCCCCTGAAACGGAAACCAACCACTGTGACCGATCTCCCGGTCGATGAACGCATCGGCCACCACGTCAAGCGCGCGGAGCAGCACCTCATCGCCGCCAAACACTCCGCCGTGCAGGAATTCGGGCTGACCGTCTCGCAGTACACCGTGCTGCTCGTACTGTCCACGGAGCCGGGCCTCACCGGGGCCGCCCTGGCCCGCCGCTGCCTGGTGACCCCGCAGACGATGTCGACCGTGCTGGCCACCATGGAACGCGTCGGCCTGGTCGAGCGGTTGCCGCACCCGACGCACCAACACGTGCTGGAGACCAGGCTCACCCCGCTGGGCAAGGGGCGGCTGCGCCAGGCGGACAAGGCGGCGGTCGCCGTGGAGCGGCGGCTGAGCGAGCTGTTCACCCCGGAGGAACACAAGGTGTTCGTGGAGTATCTCGGCCGCTGCTCCACGGCGTTGGAGCAGTGACGTTCCGGCAGGGCCCGGGCGGTCAGACGAGCGCGAGCGCCCGGATCTGGCCGCCGAAGCCGCCGCGGTGCTTGGGCGCGCCGACCACCAGGGTGGCCCCGTGGTCGGGGGCCGAGTCGAGCGCCGCCAGGTTCTCGATGCCGTACCTGCCGGAGGGCAGCAGCGTCTGGTGGGTGAGCGGAACGGCCGCCGCGCCGCCGTCCAGGCTGCTGGTGTCGGTGCCCGCGCCGACCACGTTCCGCTCCTCGATGAGGAACGCCGCCGCCTCGGGGCTGATCCCCGGGAAGTGGAAGACGCCGCCCGAGTCCTCGTTGAGGAAGGCGCCCGGCGTGTTGACGCGGCGCCACCAGCCGGAGTCCACCGCGACGAACGACCGGGCGGGCAGCCGGCCGTAGCGGCTCTCGTACCGCCGGATGTCGGCCACGGTCAGCCGGGTGTCGTGGTCCCTGGCCGCGCGGTCGGCGATCCGGATCACGACGAGCGGCACCACCAGCAGTTCGGCGGAGATCTGCTCCACCGTCGGCTCGCCAGGGCCGAAGTGCCCCGGCACGTCGATGTGGGTGCCCGAGTGCTCGTTGATGGTGAGCAGGTTGGCGTTGAAGCCGTCCACGTCGATGAACCTGACCTGCTCGATCTCGGGCTGGTCCATGAGCTTGTAGACGACGGGGAAGTCCTCGCCGAGCTCGTGCGTCAGGTCCACGACCCGCGAGGTACGGCCAGAGCCCTGGCCGCCGCGGCCGGTGGCGGCCGCGGCGTTGGCGACGCCGCCGAGCGTCGCGGTGGCGGCGATGCCGGCGCCGCCGATCGCGGACATCCGGAACAGCGCGCGGCGCCCTACGCCGCGCCCGGCGGGCTCGGCGGCCGGCTCGGCGCCGCCCTCACCGGCCGCCGGCTCCTCGAACGCCGGGGCGTGGCTCTGCTCCGCCACCACCGCGCCGTGGACGTGCGGCGGCTGGACGTGCGCGGGCATGTGGACCTGACGCATCAGGGACGGACTGCACATGGGACTTCCTTCACTACGACGGAGCGGGTACGACGGGACGGCCGCGGCGGCCGGCTGGCGGCAGGTTCCTAGGCGGCGACGGCCGGTTCGCCGACCGGCTCGGGGGCGGTCCTGGTGAGCAGGCGCCACACGACGGCGGCCCCGCCGAGGGAGAGCGCGGCCACCACCCACAGGACGACGGCGAGGGAGCCGGTGTAGTCGGCGGCCAGCCCCTCGACGGCGTCGCCCCGCAGCAGCGCGGCGGCGTCGTCGCCGCCGACCCTGCCGTGCAGCAGGGTGGAGAGCGCGGCGCCGACGGCGGCGATGCCGACGGCCTCGCTGGTGAGCCGGACGGTGTTGAACAGGCCGGCCGCCATGCCGCTGCGGCCCGGCTCGACCACGGAGACCGCGGTGCCGTCGAGCACGGCGAGCGAGAAGCCGAACCCGGCGCCCACCAGGGCGACGGCCACCGGGTTGAAGCCGGTGGTGAGCCAGGCGGCGCCGAGGCCCTGGGTGAGGAGGGAGAGCACCAGGATGGTGCGGGCCGAGAGGCGTTGGGCGATCACCCCGGTGAACATCGGCACCACGAGCGCGGGGATGGTCATGACCGCGAGCGAGAGGCCGATCCGGCCCGAGTCGGCGCCCTCCACCGCCTCCAGGTAGGGCGGCAGCACCACGAGCAGGGCGACGAAGCCGAAGGCCAGCACGGTGGGCACCACGCAGACCGCCGCGAACCTGGGCACGGCGAGCAGCGAGACGTCGAACAGCGGCTCGGCGCGCCGGCGTTCGACGGCGCCGAAGGCGCAGAAGAGGCCGACGGCGGCGGCCGCGGTGACCAGCACCACGGGGTCGGTCCAGCCGCGCTGCTGCACCTCGACCAGGGCGAAGATCAGCGCCGAGAGGCCGGCGGTGAAGGTGATGCCGCCGGCCCAGTCGACGTCGCCCTCGGGGCCGCGGGACTCCCGGATGACCGTCGGGCTGACCAGCAGGGCGACCGTCGCCACGGCCGCGATGACGGCGAACAGGGTGCGCCAGCCGCCGAGCGCGATCAACCCGCCGCCGATCAGCGGGCCGAGGGCGAGCCCCAGGCCGATGCCGGTGCCGAGCATGGCGAAGACCCGGGCCCGCCTGGCCCCGGTGTAGGCGTCGGCCAGGATGGCGCTGCCCGAGGTCATGACGCTGGCGGCGCCGGCGCCGGCGAGCGCCCTGGCCAGGTCGACCACGGCCACCGAGGGGGCGGCCGCGGCGATGAAGAGCGCGGCCGCGAAGACGGTGAGCCCGCCGAGGAACACCCGGCGCCGGCCGAGCCGGTCGGCCAGCGAGCCGGTGACCGCCATGAAGGCGGCGAAGGTCAGCATGTAGGCGTTGGCCACCCACTGGGTCGCCGCGACGCCGCTGTCGAACTCGGAGCCGACCTCGGGCGCCGCCAGCGCGCCTCCGGTCAGCGAGATGGGTAGCAGCGCGGCGGCCAGGCCGACCACGGCCGCCACCGACCATGGCTCACGCGTGGGTTCTGAGGTCATGGCCATGAGAGGGAACCTCACCAATTCTCTGGAACGTAAGACCACTTAGCTATATAAGACATCTTATGATTGCCCCCGAGGTCGCCGTCAAGGGTTTGACCGAGAGCGCGGGGGACGGGCGCGGCCCGACACGGGCGAGGCCGCGCCCGCCAGCCGTCAGGCGGCCGCGCCGGCCTGGTGGCCGACTCGCCGCGCCGCGGCGTCGTCGTGGGCCGGCCGCGCGTGCGCGGTCCTGCCCCAGCCGATCAGGGCCGAGCCGACCGCCATCCCGCCGCCGAAGGCGGAGAGCAACACCTTGTCGCCCGCGGCCAGTTCGCCCCGCCGGTGCACGACGTCGAGCGCGATGGGCACCGAGGCGGCGCCGGTGTTGCCGTGGCGTTCGACGGTCAGCTGGAGCTCCGCGTTGACCAGCTTCAGCTCGGGCCAGACCTCGCGGAGCATCACGCCGTTGGCCTGGTGCGGGACGAAGTGCCGCACCTCCTCGGTGCCGACGCCGGCGTCCGCCAGCAGCTTGTGCACCGCCTTCGGCAGGTTCTCCTGCACGAAGCTGCGCACGCCGCGCCCGTCCATCTGGAAGAAGTGCGAGCCCGCCTCGACGGTGTCGACCGAGGCCGGCAGCCGACTGCCGCCGGCCGGGACGCCGATCAGCCGGTGCTGGTCGCCGCGGCTGAGCAGGCTCGTCGCGAGGATCCCGGCGTCGTCGCCTGGCGCGGTCCTGCCGAGCAGCACCGCGCCGGCGCCGTCGCCGAAGAGGATGGCCGTCCTGCGGTCCGAGTAGTCGAGGATCCGGGAGTAGATGTCGGCGCCGATGACCAGGCCGTAGCGGCCCTCGTTGGCCGGCTCGGTGCGCAGCACCCGCTCCACGAGGGAGAGCGCGTAGACGAAGCCGGCGCACACGGCGTTGACGTCGAAGGCCACCGCGTTGACGGCGCCGATCAGGTGCTGGACGAAGCTGGCCGTCGGCGGCTGCGGCTGGTCGGGCGTGGAGGTGGCGAGCACGATGTACCCGACCTCGTCGGGGCGCACCCCGGCCTGCTCCAGGGCCCGTTGGGCCGCGGCGGCTGCCAGGTCGGAGGTGGCCTGGTGGTCCCGCGCCCTGCGCCGCTCGCGGATGCCGGTCTTCCGGATGATCCACTCGTCGGTGACGCCGGCGCCGCGGCCGATCTCCTCGTTGCTCACCACCACGTCGGGCAGCAGGGAGCCGGTGCCGAGGATGCCGATGGGAGCCGCGCCGAAGGGGGTCATGCCGACGGGGGACGTGCCGAGGGGGGACGTGCCGAGGGGAGTCATATCGTCTCCAGTTCGCGGAGTTCGGCTTCGCCGTCGTCGATCGGCAGCCGGCGCCAACCGGCCTTCTCCGCATGGGCGTTCAGGCCCGGGTCGGTGCCCACCACCACCGGGTGGCCGACCGCGCTCAGCAGGTCGAGGTCGCTGATGTGGTCGCCGTAGGCCGCGCACTCGGCGAGGTCGGCGCCCCGCACGGCGGCGGCGACGTGCGCCACCCGGCCCTTGGCCGCGCCGATCATCGGCACCAGCACCTCGCCGGTGAGGCGCCCGCGGCGGATCACCGGGCGGGTGCCGATCGCCCAGGTGGCGCCGGTCTCCTCCGCGATCGGGTCGAGGCAGGCGAAGAAGGAGCCGGACACGAGCACGATCGGCTCGCCGGCGGCGGCGTGCGCGTCCAGGGCGCGCCGGGTCTCGGGGACGAAGAGCCCCCGCTCCGTCTCGTGGGCGAACCAGTCCTTGCCCACGGCGGCCAGTCGGTCGGCCTCCTCGCCCGCGTAGAAGCGGTAGTACCTGCGGTTGATCTCGTGGCGCGGCACCCCGCTGTCCGCGCCCCGCCGGATCTCGCCGACGAGCCTTTCGTACGTGCCTGCCGGCTCGCCCCTGCTTGCCAGATAGAACTCCAGGAACCGGAACATGCTCTTGGTCCGGATCACGGTCTCGTCGACGTCCGAGAACACCACGGCGTACGTCATGGCTTCTCCACTCCCTCGCTGGTCTCGCTTGGTCGTGCTTGCTCTGGTCTGTCGCTGCCTGCTGGTCGGTCCCCCGTCACCCATCGGCGTTCAGCCGAGTGACACGCGGGTCAGGGTGAGGTCCATCACGCACAGGAGTTCGTCGCGCTGTCGCGCCTCCACCCGCACCGGGAGCTGTTCGAGCGCCGCGCCGGTGCCGCGCTCGGTCGACTCCTCGCCTGGCTCCGGGAGTTCGAGCTCGCCGCCCTGCGTGTAGTAGGTGCCGGGATCGGTGGGCTCGGGCGCGACCCGCACCCGTTCGCCCGCCTCCGCCGTCAGGACGGTCGCGTCCTCCAGCTCGCCGAAGCGGGTGAACCGGACGCTGAGGTCGGTCGGGAAGAGCTTGGCGGCGGAGACGCCGCGGGCGTCGAGCGCGGTGAAGAGGGCGAGTTGCCGCGCGCCCTCGGCGATCACCATGCCGGGCAGGTGGTCCTGCGGGTGGTCGAACATGCTCGGGTGGTCGGCCGGGATGCGCAGCGCCGCGCGGCCGGTGTCGCCGGCGGCGACGGCGTCGAGCAGGACGACGTTCTCCGGCGCCGAGCGGCCGACCAGGTGCGGCGTGACGGGCGTGCCTGGCGTGCTCTCCGGGGAGTTGGCCGAGGACGGCAGGGCGCGGCCGCCGCGGTTGCTCAGCCGGAGCGTCAGGTAGTCGGTGGGGGTCTTGAACCGCAGGCCCATCTCGGAGGTGCCGACGACGGTGCCGTCGACCGACAGCTCGATCCGGTAGTCGAGGCCGGTGACGCGGCCGTCCCGCTCCTTGCGGTTGACCACCTGGACGCGCATCACCAGCGGGCAGGGCGACGGGCCGACGAGCAGCGCCGGCAGGTGGGTGAGCCGCAGGCCGAGGTGGGTCAGGATGAACTTGTCGTCCTCGGCGACCCCGTAGAAGCGGTGCGCGCCGCCCAGGTTGGCCTGCCGGCAGGCCTCCAGGATCAACAGCGGGTCGTAGGCGCCAGGGCGCAGCTGGTGGTCGCCGTAGTAGGCGTGCGAGCGCGGGAGTTGGGCCGCGGCGACATAGCTGTCCTCGTCGGTCCTTCTGAGATCGGTGAGGAACACCTCGCCGAGGGCGTCCCGGTGGACGAGGAGCCGGTCGACGGTGCGGCTGTAGTCGAGCTCCGGCTCGTCCGGCAGGGTGCGCGCCGGCGCGTGCTGGCGGGTGAACGATGTGGTGCTCATTGAGGTGCGACCTTTCTCTGGCCGTACTGGGTGTGAGCAGAGGTGGCGTTCTCGGACGACGACGTCGTCGCGCCGGGGCGCGGTGGCCGCTGGCGCGGCCGCGGTACGTGGTCCTTCGACGTCGTGGAACGCCGGTGGCTGCCCGGTCCGCGTCGACCGGGCGACGGTCAGACCCCGGGCTGGCGACACGCCGTGAGGTCGCTCATCGAGGCGCTCCCTAGCCTAAGGGGTCGATCCATCATATGATCGCGAATGACCATAAGAGATCTGATCCCCGTCGTCAATCAGATAGGAGTCAGGGGCATATGCCAAGCGCTGATGAGACCGCTGAGACGCCGCACGGCGACGCGCCCGGCCAGGGGTACGACGTCCTGGTCGTCGGCGGCGGACCGGTCGGGATGATGGCCGGCTGCGAACTGCTGCGCCGCGGAATCCGGGTACGGATCATCGACCGCGCGCCGGAGCCGACGTCCTTCCCCAAGGCCCTCCTGATGTGGCCGCGCAGCATCGACCTCTTCGAGGACCTGAACGCCCTGGGCGAACTGCGCGAAGCCGGCCTCGCGATCAACGCGTTCAGCTACTTCTCCGACCGCCGCCGCCTGGCCACCTTCGACTTCCCCGACCCCCTCGTCCCGCTCTGCCTGCCGCAGAACGAGACCGAGCGGATCCTGCGCGGCGTCCTCGAACGACTGGGCGGCACCGTCGAACGCGGCGTCCGGCTGCTCAACTTCGACGGCCTCGACTTCTCCGGCCGGATCGACGGCGTGCCAGGACCGACCGCGATCCTGGAGCACCAGGACGGCCGGATCGAACGCACCGGTGCCGCGTTCGTGATCGGCGCGGACGGCGCGGGCAGCACCGTCCGCTCCCTGATCGGCACCGGATTCACCGGCTCCACCTACGAGTCGGCGTTCGCGCTGGTCGACGCCCACATCGAGGGCTCGCTCCCGGCGGACCAGGCCCTGTACTACCAGTCGCCGGCCGGCGCGCTGGTCATCGTGGCGCTGCCGGACGGCGTCTTCCGCTTCTTCAGCAGCCTGGCGCCGGGCGAGCAGGTCAGCGTGGCGAGCATGCAGCGGATCGTGGACGAGCGCGGCCCCCAGGGCGTACGCATCAAGGACCCGGTCTGGGAGAGCGTCTTCCGGGTGCACGCCAGGCACGCCAACGACTTCCAGCTTGGCCGGGTCTTCATCGCGGGCGACGCCGCGCACATCCACAGCCCGGCCGGCGGGCAGGGCCTCAACACCGGCATGCAGGACGCCCACAACCTGGCCTGGAAGCTGGCCGCGGTCATCCGCGGCGAGGCCCCGGCCGAGCTGCTGCGCAGCTACGGTCCCGAACGCGCCGCCGTGGCACGGCAGGTGGTGCGGGACACCGACATCCAGACCCGCGCCTGGATGGTGAAGCGACGCTCCGAGGTGGCCGTCCGCGACGTCGCGTTCCGGCTCGCCGACCGGACCGGCGCGATGTCCCGCTTCTACGCGCCGGTGATGGCGGGCCGCCGGATCTCCTATCCCCCGGTGCGCGACACCCAACTGCCGCGCGGCCGCCAGGCGTCCTGCCGGATGCTCGGCAAGCTGCCTGGCCGGCTGAAGATCGGCGCCGTCTTCCCCCGCGATCTCGCGGTGTCGCTCGGCATCGCGGGCCCCGACGCCGACCCCATGGGCTGGAGCCTCGTCGCCGTGGGCGGCGCGGCCACGACGCCGGGCTGGCGGGCCGGGCTCGACGCCGTGGTGGCGGAGCGCGGCCAACTCGCCCTGGTCGACCTGCCGGTGGCCGCCGCCCGCCGGCACACCGGGTGCGGCAGGCCGGGCTACTACCTCGTCCGCCCCGACGGCCACATCGCGGCGCACGGCCACACCGGCGACGTGGACCGGCTGCGCACCGAACTGACCGCCCTGCTCGGGGACGCCCCGCTCGGGGAAGGGAAGACGCCGCTCGCGGCGCCGGCGGGCGCCACGCCCCGCGGCCGCGCCACCACCAGGCCGGTCACGGCCTGAACGCGCCCCGCGGACGCCGACCACCGGCTCACGGCGCCACCTTCGGGCGCCGTGGGCCGGGCCCCGCCCGGACGACCGCCCCCGCGGACGCCCCCGCGGACGCCCCGGGTTCACCCGGCGCTTTCGACCACCAGCACGGGCGGCTCCTCGGAGTCGCCGCCGTGCAACCGGTCGACGACGACCACCTGGAACCCCTCGGCGTGCTCGGCCTTCGTCGGGTCGAGCGCCAGGTGGCCGTTGAGCGCCTGGTACCTGATCCATTCGCGCGTGTAGTGATCGTCCGGCACGCCGTCCGCGAGAACGACTCTTAACTCGACCGTCTCGGCGGTCTCGTCCGCGCCCTCGGTGGTGACGACCGCCACCTGGGCCGCCGTCACCTCGCCGGTCTCCAGGGCCAGATCGACCAGCTCCCTGGCCCGGATCGGGCGCCCCTGGTAGACGATCGACGGCGTGATCCGGCCCAACACCCTGATCGCGCCGCCCTCCCGACCGCACCCGCAGTCGGCGGGCGCCCCCAGGTCGCCGATCAGATACCGGATCAGCGGCGGCGCCCGGTGCACCCCCGTGGTGGTGACCAGGATCCGGCCGCCGTCTATCTCGGCGTACTGGTGCGGCAGCGGGTGGAAGACGCCCTCGGCGCAGCCGGGACCGCGGTGGCCGACCATCCACGCCTCCGCCGAGCCGTACAGCTGCCACACCTCGACGCCCGGCAGCAGGCGGGCGATCTCCCGCTGCGGCGTGGGGTCGTGGAACGCGCCGCCGATCAGCAACTTCCGCAGCCACGGCAGCTGGTGGCCGGCCGCGGCGTGCCGCAGCAGCCGGTCGACGATGTCGGGCGGCGCGGCCAGCGCGTTCACGCCGTACTCGGCGCAGAAGCCCAACCACCGGTCGAGCTGGCCGTCCTGGAGGTCGCCGACGGGCAGCGCGGAGGCGCCGGCGCGGGCGGCGAGCTGGTTGTAGAACGAGTGGGTGGGCCAGGTGCGCCCGGCGGGAAAGAAGTTGGCCAGCACGTCGCCGGGGCCCAGGGCCGCCCAGGAGCCGTGGACCTCCTCCACGAACATGTCCTTCGGCAGCAGACTCATGCTCGGTCTCGTCAGCGTGCCGCCACCCGCGTAGATGAGGGACCCGCCGTCCGGGCGGCTGTCCCGCAGCAGTTCGTCGGTCGCGACCGACAGCTCCAGGGGCGTCAGCACCGGCAGGCTGTCCAGGGCCAACGGTTGCTGTGCGTCATCGAGGCTGCTCAGGTACTTGCGGTGGAGGGAGGGAATGCGCCGGGCCCCCAGGAGGATCAACCGCAGATGCGTGGTCGAAACCTCCGCCTTGGCCTCATGAGGTGGTTGCTTCGTGGACGACATTCTCGTAGACCTCCACCACAGACGTACGTGTGGACCGGCTGGCACGGCCCTCACAGCTATGGAGAAGATACCCCTCTGATGGCTTGATTTGGTTTCCGATAGGTGCATCTTGTGGGCGGCTCACGAATCGCTGGTGGAAACGGGTGGCGCCCCGTCAGCAAAACGGAAATATACCGTCCAGTTCTTTACATGCCCCGTCACCGATAACTCTCGCATTGGCCGACGAGCGCGACGCGCCAGGTCCAGACCGCGTCTCCCACCCACGCCCACGACCTGCGCGGGAACCGCGGCCTGCGGGGCGGGCCGCCGTGCGCGCCGCACCGGGAAATCCGGAACGCACGCTTCGGACGTCACCGAGGGCAATGTGAACCGGGGTCGAAATTTTACCTCCGCCTTACCGTCTGGCTGGAAAATTTCCCCCCACGTCGTGCAATGGCACCCATCATGAACAAGCCATGGCGCCCGGCCGGCTAGCCGTCGGACTCGCCACCGAGCGCGTCCAGACATCGGTCCAATTGCGCGAGGAAAAGTTCCGCCTCACCGGTTGTGAAGGCATCGGTCAGTTTCTGTTCGACTTCGGTGACGGCCGCGTCGGCCCGGTTGAGCAACGTCCGCCCGGTGCGGGTGAGCCGGCTCTCCAGGACGTGCTGGTGCACGGGATGCGGCTTGCGCTCCACCAACCCGCGCCCCTCCAGCGTGGAAAGAACCGATGACATGGTCTGCGGAGTGACCATGCAGCGGCGGGCCAGCGCCGCCCCCGACAGTCCTGATTCCTGAGACAGCGCGAGCAACACGTTGTACTGGGGCACATTGACCTTGAACGGACGCAGCACCGAGTGCTTCGCCGACACCAGCTCTTGCTCGACCCTCTTGATGCGGTGGCCGATGCGCTCGTTAACAGGAAGGGGCATATCAACCACGCTATGTAGATGGTTTCCGCTTGGACAAGACCACGTACGGAGGTACCGGAACCCTGGGAATGGAGTGCATGAAGGGATTGGCGTTACGGGAGGGGACTGCGTGAAGAGTATCAATGCCACCCCCCTTCGACGGCCCTGGGTGAGACCACCCCGCTCCGCCCGCGGGCCGGGTCAGTCCTTCGGCGGAGCCGTGCTGTCCCGCACGACGAGGGTGGTCGCGATCTCCACGCCGAGCCGCGGCGCCGGCTGGCCACGGCCGAGGGTCAGCGCCAACTCGGTGGCCGCCACCGCCATCTCGGTCAGCGGCTGGTGCACCGTGGTCATCGGCGGGTCGACCCAGGCCACCACCGGCAGGTCGTCGAAGCCCACCACGCTCAGGTCCTCGGGAATCCGCAACCCGAGTTCCCGCGCCGCCTGGTAGACGCCGAGTGCCTGTAGGTCGTTGGCGGCGAAGACGGCGCTCGGCCGGTGCGGGCCGGTCAACAGGGCGTGCGCCGCCTCGTACCCGCCCTCCCGGTCGAGCTCGGCGCGGACCACCAGGCGGTCGTCCACCGGCAGGGCCGCGTCCTCGAGCGCGGTGCGGTAGCCGGCCAACCTGGCACGGCAGCACAGCACATGGTCGGGCCCGGCGACCATGGCGACGCGCCGGTGCCCCAACTCCACCAGGTGGCGCACGGCCGACTGGCCGCCCCGCCAGTTGGTGGCGCCGACGAACGGCACGTCGTCGGGGAGCGCGGTGGTCGGGTCGAAGACGACGAACGGGATGCCCTTCGCCCGCAGTTGCTCACGCTCCACCGCAGTCAGCTGCGCCACCGACAGCACACACCGCGGCCGCCGGCCGACCGTGTCCTCGATGGACATGCCGCTGGACTCGTGGAGGCCGAACTCCGAGACCACGACGCCCACCCGGCGCGCGCGGGCCACCTGCTCGACGCCGCGGATGATCTCCACCGCCCACATGCTCTCCAACTCGCGGAACACCAGCTCCACGACGTTGCCGCGGCTGCCCGGCGGCTTGCGGTACCCGTACTCGTTGACCAGCGCCTCGACCCGGGCCCGGGTGTCGTCGGACACCCCCGACCTGCCGTTGATCACCTTCGACACGGTGGGGACCGAGACGCCCGCCGACTCGGCGATGTACGCGATGGTGACCGGCGCCCGCCCGTCCGCCCGCTTCTCCGCCACGCTCGCGCCTCCCCGTCCCCGGCCGGCCCGCGCCGGCCCTCGCCATTCTCGCACCGGAACCCGCGGGCCGAAGGGGCGACGACGGCGATCCTTCAGTTTCCGCGCGCCGGCTGCGGGGCCTCGCGCAGCCGCTCCTCCAACGCGTCGAGCAGGCCGGGAAGTTCGGGCGCGACGACGAGGTCGTCCAGCGTGGCGGCCGGCAGGAAGCCGGCGTCGGCGATGCCGCGCAGCGCGTCGAGCAGCGGCGTCCAGAAGCCGCCGGCGTCGAGGAGGCCGACGGGCTTGGCGTGGAAGCCCAACTGGCGCCACGACCACACCTCGAAGATCTCCTCCAGCGTGCCGAGCCCGCCGGGCAGCGCGACGAAGGCGTCGGCGTGCTCGGCCATCAGCGCCTTCCGCTCGTGCATCGAGTCGCAGACGTGCAGCGCCGTCAACTCCGCGTGCGCCCACTCCCGTTCGACCATGCTGCGCGGAATGACGCCGACCACCTCGCCGCCGGCCCGCAGCACAGCGTCCGCCAGCACCCCCATCAGCCCCCGGCGGCCGCCGCCGTAGACGAGGCCGATCCCCCGCCTCGCCAGCTCGGCCCCCACCCCGGCGGCCAGTTCGGCATGGGCCGGGTCGCGTCCGTCGGACGAGGCGATGAAGACGGCGAGGCGACGCACGAGAACCTCCGGAACGGCAGCGGCGGACCCTCCGGTCTACCACAGCCGCACCCGCCCCGACCACGGTTTCCCTCTCCTCCCCCGGCGCCCTGGCGGTAGGAGGGCGGGTAGTACCCCGGTACTACCCGCCGCCCCCGGATCGGGACCGCGGTACGGGCCAAGGCGGCCCTCGCACCTGCCCCGGGCTCAGCGCGAGACCCTGGCCAAGCTACTCGCTCGCGTACACCCGGGGCATCCGTGGCTGGTGGATGAGGACGCGGACTGCGACGTGAGGGACGCGACGCGCCCGTTCCGACGGGCCTACCGTCACACTCGCCGAGCCAAAGTCATCGGGTACCTGTGTGCGAGGTGGCGTGGCTGATGGGCCGGACACGCGGATCCGGCTCCACGCGGGAAACGCCGTCCTATGCTGGCGAGTGACGAACTGTGCCAGATAGGACGGGGATTACCATGCCCGACTCCACCGTGTCCGGCGACCGGCTACGCCAGTTCCGCCGCGCTCGCGGCCTCACCCAGGAAGGTCTGGCCGAGCGGGCCGGGCTCAGCCTGCCCACGATCAAGAAGATCGAGCGCGGCGGGACGGCGCGGATCGAGACCTATCACGCGCTCGCCCGGGCCCTCGGCATCCGGACGAGCATGCTGTTCGAGCCCTCCGGCCCGCAGCGCCGGCTCGATTCGGACGCCGACCGGATCGACCTCATGCCCATGCGACAGGCCGTCGCGCCGCCGATGACCGCGGCGGGCCGGCTCGCGATGGCCACGGTCGAGCTGGAGCCGAACCTGGACCAACTCCGGCGTACGTCCCGGTCGCTTGACCAGCTCTACCACGCCGACGACTACCAGCCGCTGTCCGAGCTGCTGCCGGCGCTGATCGTCAGCACCCACGCCGCCGTCGACCACTTCGACGACGGCCCGCACCAGGCCGAGGCACTTCGGCTGCGGGCCGACGCGCTCCAGATGGCCGGCCGGTACCTCACCCAGCTGCGCGCCTACGACCTGGCGCACCTGGCGCTGCGGGACGCCATCCGGGACGCCACGGCCGGCGGCGACCCCCTGAGCGCGGCGGCCGCCATCGATCTCCAGGGCTGGACGCTCATGCGCGAGGCCCGGCTCGACGAGGCCGAGCAGCTGGCCGCGGCCACGGCCGAGAGCGTCGAGCCGCGGTTGTCCCGCGCGACACGCGACCAACTCGGGGTGTGGGGGGGCCTGCTGGTGAAGGCCAGCGCGGCGGCCGCGCGCAACAACCGACCGGCGGAGGCCCGGGACTATCTGCGGATGGCGCGGGCGGCCGGCTCCGCGCTGGGCGACCGCCTAGGCGGAGTCGCTTACCGAAGCGGAACATTCAGCAATCTGAGCGCGGCGTATCAGGCGATCGAGAACCACATGGTCTCCGATCGGCCCGACCGCGTGCTGGGGCTTTCGGAGCGCATCTCGGCGGCGGCGGCGCCCACCTCGAACACCAGGCACCGCCACCTGCTGGACGTGGCACGGGCGCACGCCACGCTACGGCAGGGCGACCAGGCCGAGGAGATCCTGGCCGGCATCCACGCCGAATCGCCCGACTGGCTGCGCCATCAGCAGATGGCGACGGACGTGTTCACCGATGTGCTGCGGAAGCGGCGGCGCCTGACGAAACGACAGCGCGAGCTGGCACTGTTCTTCGCCGTGGTGTGACGGAAGGGATAGGGAACGTATCCCTTCCCCGGTGAGTCCAGCTCGAAGGGATGCGACCGACACCTGTAGCAGTCTTGTCACGGAGCGTAATTTCACGGCATGGCTGATTTCGCCCAACCGTCGCCCGATCGAGCCGAGGACGTCACGCTTGTCACCGGACTCGAAGGGGCCATAGACGTGGCGGAGCCTGTCACGTGTTCCTACTGCCGCCTCGCCATCGTGTCGGTCGACGACCATGCGACCGACTGCTGTTGGCACCCCGGGAAGGCGGTCGCCCGGTGAGCGTCGAGGCCCCGGGGACGAGGACGCGGTGGGCCGCGCACGCGCTGATGGGCCACCTGGTAACCGACCCCGCCACGGGCAGGGTCGGTCGGCTGGACGGCGTACTGGAGTTCGTGGCCAACGGCTCCGGCCGGGTCATCGCGGCCGAGGCGCACATCCGGCCGGTCGACGGCAGCGGGTGGGAGTGGAAGGCCCGCCCCGATGTCCTGGTGGCGGTGGCTGATGCCCCGTGAGTGCGCGCGCCACCGCCGGCCGCGCCGGGACCCGATCGCCGTGGCCCTGCTACTCCTGGCCGGCTGGGTCGCTGGGTGGCTGTCGGCCGCGCTGCTCCAGGTGCTCCTCCGATGATCGTGCTTGGCGTCGTCGTGACGCTGCCGGTGGTGTGGTTCCTGCTGGCCACGACCGGGCTGATCGTCGCGGGCCGTGCGCGGTCTGCTGGCATGGACGCGCTGGAGCCGCCCTGCTGCTCCCGGCGACGAGTACACCTCGCTCCTGCACATCGGCCTCGGCCCGCTGCGCCGCGACCTGCTCGACACCCACCTGAAGTGGGACAACGACCGGGTCCACGAGGTGCGCACCGTCGAACTCTCCGTCTGCCTCGGCGAGGAAGGACGCGGCCGCGGCTTGGCCGCTCCAGCGGTTCCACTGGCCGCTCGACACGCCTACGAGACGGCTGGCGTCCGGGTCATGGGCACTCGCCGGGACGGCGGCTACTGGGAGGGGCAGCTCCGCGACGAAGTCCTGATGGAGATCGTCCCCGGCGACATGTGACCGCAGCGGCGGGACCCCGCCGAGGCGCTCGGCACCACGCCACGAGGAGGACCACATGAGCAGCAGCCCAACCGACCGCGTGCTGGCCGAGGTGGCCAACACCCGCCGGCGCCAGGACATCAGGTGGGGTGAACAGAACCACCCCGCCCTCGCGCCCTGCGGCGACGACACCGCGACGCGTGCCGCCTACGAGGCCGACGCCGACCGGTGGAAGGGGATCAACGACGAGCGCGCCAAGGCCTCGGCGCCCACCGCCGGATGCCCGGAGGGGGCGGCGCCGCACACGCACACGGCGTGGGACGGGATCCTGCTGGAGGAGGTGTACGAGGCGCTGGCCGAGGAGGATCCGGCGGCCATCCGTGCCGAGTTGGTCCAGGTGGCCGCCGTGGCCGTCGCGTGGGTCGAGGCGATCGACCGGCGCACCGCCCAGCAGATGGCCACGATCAGGACGAGGCGTCGCCGGTGAGCCCGGCCGCCGCCCCGGCCGGCCTGTCGCGTCGGGCCCGCGCGACGAGGCCGGTCTCGTAGGCGATCACGACGAGTTGGGCGCGGTCGTGCGCCCGCAGCTTGCTGAACAGGCGGCTGACGTGGGTCTTGACGGTGGCGACGCTGATGTGGAGCTGTGCGCTGATGTCGGCGTTCGAGTGTCCCGCCGCCACGTGGACGAGGACCTCTCTCTCGCGCTCCGTGAGCGGATCGAGCAGGGTGGACGAGACGCCGGAGTCGAGGGCGCGGCGGTTGACGAAGTCGCGGATGAGACGCCGGGTCACGCTCGGCGCGAGGAGCGCGTCGCCGGCGGCGACGGTGCGGATTCCCGCGAGCAGCTTCTCGGGCGGGGTGTCCTTGAGGAGGAAGCCGCTGGCGCCGGCCTTGAGGGCGGCGAACACGTACTCGTCGAGGTCGAAGGTGGTGAGGATGACGATCCGGATGGCCTCGGTGGCCGGGTCACCGAGTAGCTGCCGGGTGGCCTCGATGCCGTCCATGTCGGGCATCCGCACGTCCATCAGGATGACGTCGGGCAGGTGCCGGCGGCCGGCTGCCACGGTGTCGCGGCCGGTGCTGGTCTCGGCGACGACCTCCATCTCCGCCGCGGCGTTCACGAGCACGCTGAAGCCGGCCCGTACGAGGATGTGGTCGTCGGCTATGACCACCCGAATCGTCATCGCCGGCCTCCGGATGCGGACGTCGTAAGGGCACCGCAGGCAACCACCGTACAGGGCCGTACGGCGGCGAGTGGGGGGTCGGGTCACGGTCGCATCCGCGCGTACATCCAGGACTGTATGCCGACGGCCGGTACCCCCCTGGCCGGACGCCCGGATCGGAACGCAGCCTGACGACGCCGGGGCCTCCGCGGCGGCAGGCTCTGAGCTGCGGGAGGTCCGTGGGACAAGGCCGAGCGGACCGTGCGGCGCGGCAAGGCGCTGAGCCCGACCTACGTCACGAAGGCGGAGTTGTGCTCCAATTCGACAACCAACGGATCGGGCTCCCGGGCGGGAGCCGATGAGCGGGATCGCGCGGTGGTGCTTCCGGCACCGGTTCATCGTCATCGGCGGGTGGTTGCTGCTCCTCGCGATCCTGGCGGGCGCCATGAGTGCCGCGGGCGGCGCCGCCTTCTCCGAGGAGTACAGCCTGCCCGGCACCGAATCGACCAGGGCCGGGGAGCTGCTGGCGTCACAGTTCGAGCGCGCCTCGGGCGACACGAGCACCATCGTGCTGCACGCGACCAGCGGCGAGGTGACCGATCCGGCCGTCCAGGCCGACGTGAACCGGATGCTGGCCCGGGTGGCCGAGGTGCCCGAAGTCGGCGCGGTGGCCAGCCCGTTCACCCCGGAAGGGGCGGCGCAGGTCAGCGACGACGGCAGGACCGCCTACGCGACGATCACCTTCACCGAGCAGAAGCAGAACCTGGACGTCGACAACATCCAGCAGGTCGTGGACCTGGGCTCGGAGCTGCGCGGCGACACCTTGCGGGTGGAGTTCGGAGGGGCGGCGATCGGGGAGCTGGACAAGCCCTCGACATCGAGCAGCGAACTGATCGGCCTCCTGGCCGCGGCGATCGTCATGCTGTTCGCGTTCGGGTCCTTCGTGGCGATGGCCATCCCGATCATCGCCGCGATCCTCGCGCTGGGCGGCGCGATTCTCTCGATCGACCTCCTCACCCAGGTGATGAGCGTCCCCAGCACCGCCCCGATCATCGCGGCGTTCATCGGGCTCGGCGTCGGCATCGACTACGCGCTGTTCGTCGTCGCCCGCTACCGCAACGGCATCCGGGCCGGGCTCAGCCCGGAGGAAGCGACCGTGGCAGCCATGAACACCTCAGGCCGGGCGGTGATCTTCGCCGGCGGTACGGTCGCGGTCGCGATGCTCGGCCTGCTCATGCTCGGGTTCAGCATCCTGTCCGGGATCGGACTGTCGGCGGCGATCATGGTGGCGTTCGCCGTCGCGGTTGCCGTGACCCTGCTGCCGGCCCTGTTCGCGCTGTTCGGCATGCGGGTGCTCAGCGCCCGCCAACGCGCCCGGCTCGAGAGCGAGGGGCCGAGTGCGGCCCAGGTCTCCAGGGGGTGGGACCGGTGGGCCGGATTCGTACAGAAGCGGCCGGTGCCGCTGACGATCATGGCGACCGTGCTCATGATGGTGCTGGTGATCCCGTTCTTCTCGATGCGGCTGGGGTCCTCCGACGCCGGCAACAACCCGGAGGAGACCACCACACGTCAGGCCTACGACCTGCTCGCCGACGGCTTCGGCCCCGGACACAACGGCCCGCTGCTGCTGGTGGCGGAGGTCCCGTCCCCGCGGGCCGCGACCGCCTTCACCCTGCTGGGAGAGGAGCTCGAGACCGTTCCCGGGGTGGCGTCCGTACAGGTCCCTCCGGTGGCGCCCGACGCGAAGGTGCGGACCATGCGGGTCATCCCCACGGCGTCCCCGCAGTCGGAACAGACGTCGGACCTCATCGACACGCTGCGCGACCGCGTGATCCCCGCTCACGAGGAGGCCGGGCTCGCCGTCCACGTCGGCGGGCTGACCGCCGTGCACAAGGACTTCGCGTCCGCGCTGAGCGGCAAGATGCCGCTCTTCGTCACCATCGTCGTCGTCCTGGGATGCCTGCTGCTGATGCTCGCGTTCCGCAGCGTGCTCATCCCGCTCACCGCGGCGGTGATGAACCTGCTCTCGGCCGGCGCCGGGTTCGGCATCGTGGTCGCGGTCTTCCAGTGGGGCTGGGGCTCGTCCGCCCTGGGCGCGGGCCCGGCCGGGCCGGTGGAGTCGTTCCTGCCGCCGATGATGCTGGCCGTCCTGTTCGGTCTCTCGATGGACTACGAGGTGTTCCTGGTCAGCCGCGTCCACGAGGAATGGCTCCACACCGGCGACAACAACCTCGCCGTCCGGCGCGGCCAGGCCGCCACCGGCCAGATCATCACGGCCGTCGCGATCATCATGATCTGCGTGTTCACGGCCTTCGTGTTCATGGGCATGCGGATCATCGCCGAGTTCGGGCTCGGCGTGGCCGTGGCCATCCTGCTCGACGCCCTGGTGGTGCGCACGATCCTGGTACCGGCGGCCATGCAGCTGTTCGGGAAGTGGAACTGGTATCTGCCCAGGGCGGTCGACCGCGTCCTGCCCCACGTCTCCGTCGAGGGGCCGGCCGACGCGCCGACCGGCGGCGAACGGATCCACGACCCGGGCCCGGCGGATGACCGGAGTCCGGTTCTGACGGTCCTCACCGACAAGAAGCCCGGCGCCTGACGCCGAGGCCGCCCCGGCCATCGCGGACCGTGCCGCCTTCCCGGCCCAGGGGAAGGCGGCACGGTCCGCGATGCGCCGTGCCGCACCGGCCGTGCGGTCGACCGTCCTACATGGGGGTGGGATTCGCCGTACGCAGCAGTGCCTGGACCCGGAAGCCGTTGCCGTGCGGGCCGGCGCGCAGGTGGCCGTCGAACAGGGCCGCTCGCTCGCGCATGCCGATCAGCCCGTGACCGGCCGTGGTGGCGGGCTCGGCGGCGGAGCGGAGTGCGGGGGCCTTCCGGCGGTGTGGCTCGGCGGGGCCGCCGTCGGTGACCTCGATGACCACGTCCTCGGCGCGGTACTCGATGCGGAGGGTGGCCTTGGTCGGCCCGGCGTGGCGTACGACGTTGGTGAGGGCCTCCTGAGCGATGCGATACGCCGACAGGTCCACCGCGGCGGGCAGCGGGCGGGCCGTGCCGCGGATGTCGAGGCGCAGGTCGATGCCGGCACTGCGGATCTGGTCGGCCAGCGCGGCCGTGTCGGCCAGCCCGGGGGTGGGAGTGAGCGCGGGGTCGACGGCGTCCTCGTGGCGCAGCACCTCGACGAGCAGCCGCATCTCGTGGAGGGCCTGGCGGGTGGTGGTCTCGACGATGCCGAGGGTCTCCACCACCTGGGCCGGATCGCTGTTCATCACCATGCGCGCGACACCGGCGCGTACCGCGATGAGACTCATCGAGTGCGCGACGATGTCGTGCAGTTCGCGGGCGATGACCAGGCGTTCGTCGATGGCGGCCTGGCGGACGCGGGCGGCGTGCTGACGTTCGCGTTCGGCCTCCTGCTCGGCCGTGGCGATGATCCTGTCCCGGTGCTCCCGTGCGGCGAGGCCGGCGAACCAGCCGACGCAGACGATCGCGACGTTGGCGAAGAGCACGGCCAGCCAACTCGAGGAGACACGCCCGATGCTGATCCCGGCGGCCATCAACAGGCTGGCGGCACCGGGGCGGACCCACCAGAACACGCGTTCCGCCGTCCCCGCGGTGGTGTAGGCGGTGACGGCGACGCAGACCGAGACCTGCGGTGCGCCGCCGAGCGCGGCGACCACGAAGGCACAGAGCGACGCCACGGCGAACGACGGGCACGGACAGAGCCGGCGGGCGGCGACGGCGAGAGCGGCGAGGACGATGCCCGCGGTCCGCAGCACGTGCTCGCCTTCGTCGGCGGGGTGGGCGCCGCTGAGGGCGTCGGCCCAGAGCAGACCGACGCACAGCAGCACGGCGAGCGCGACGTCGAGGAGGACCAGGGGGTGCGGTCGCCCGGTGAGAAATCGCCGAACCTGCCGTACTGGAACGATGCCGGACACGCCAACAGGCTACGCACGGGGAGGGAGCCGGTCGTCGGGTCACGGTCGGGTTCACCACGTGCATCGCCGGCTGTACGCGGGCGGGCAGTACATCTCTGGTCGTACCCGAAGGTCGTACCCGCGGCCGCGGCGCTGCCGCTGCTCCACAGCACGCGTTCCGCGTAGCGCCGGCGGCCGCCGGGAGGGTCAGGGGGTGAGGAGGGCCACGCCGTCGTCGTCGGCGAAGAGGTGGTCGTGGGGGTGGAAGGTGACGCCGCCGAAGGTGACGGGGACGTCGACGGTGCCGGTGCCCGTCTTGGCGCTCTTGCGCGGGTTGGTGCCCAGGGCCTTGATGCCGAGGTTCAGTTGGGCGAGGGCGAGGCTGTCGCGGACGGCGCCGTGGATGATCAGTCCTGACCAGCCGTTGTCCTGGGCCGCGCCCGCGATCAGGTCGCCGACGAGGGCGGTGTGCAGGGAGCCGCGGCCGTCGACGACGAGGACGTGGCCGTCGCCCGGGGTGCGGAGCAGTTCGCGGAGGAGGGCGTTGTCCTCGTGGCAGGAGACGGTGCGGACGGGCCCGTGGAAGGTGTGGTGGCCGCCGTACTGGCGGAACTGGGTGTCGCACACGCGCAGTCGGTCGCCGTGCGCGTCGTAGAGGTCGGCGGTCGCGGTGATCTCGGTCATGGTCGCTCCGGGAGCGGGTGGGGTGGCGTGGTGGTCAGCGGGCCAGCGCCGCGGCCTGGTCCGGGGTGAGGGGGCGGGTGGGGTGGCCGTGGAGCAGCAGGTACAGCTTGGCGGTCTCCTCCAACTCCTCGACGGCGTCGGCGGCCTGTTCCAGCGTGGCGCCGGCCACCACCGGGCCGTGGTTGGCGAGCAGCACGGCGTGGTGGGCGGCGGCCGTGCGCTCGGCCAGTGGTTCGAGCCGGGCGTCGCCTGGGGCGTGGTAGGGCAGCAGCGGCAGGGTACCGACGCGCATCGCGTAGTAGGCGGTGAGCGGCGGGAGGGCGTCGGCCGGGTCGAGGCCGGCGAGGCAGGAGACGGCGGCGGCGTGGGTGGAGTGCAGGTGGACGACGGCGTGCGCGGTGGGGCGGGCGCGGTAGAAGGCGGCGTGCAGGAACGCCTCCTTGGTGGGGGGCGGCCCGTCGAGGTGGCGGCCGTGCGGGTCGGTGCGGGACAGCTCGTCCTCGGTGACGGTGCCGAGGCTGGAGCCGGTGGGGGTGAGCAGCAGGCTGCCGTCGGTGAGCCGCACCGAGAGGTTGCCGGTGGAGCCGTGGGTGAGGCCCCGCGCGAAGAGGGACCTGGCGGTGCGCACGATGCGGGCGCGGGCGGCGGCGGACTCGTCGGGGTGGGCGGTCACGTGGGCTCCTTGACGGGGGTGGTCACCAGGGCGCGGACGAAGAGGTCGGGGGCGCCGAAGTTTCCTGACTTGAGCATGAGGGCGAGGTCGTCGGCGTACGTCCAGGGCACCCCCGGGTCGATCTCCTCGCCGACGAGGACGGCGCGGACGCCGAGGGCGGTGGTGACGGCTCCCGAGGTCTCGCCGCCGGCGACGAGCAGCCGGCGCACGCCGCGTTCGACGAGCCGGACGGCGAGCGTGCCGAGCAGGTCCTCGACCTGGGCGGCGGCCTCGGCGACGCCCAACGCGTGCTGCACGGCGGCGAGTTCGTCGGGGGACGCGGAGGCGTGCACGAGGACGGGCAGGTCGGGGTCCTGGGCGTCGTACCAGGCCATGGCCTCGCCGGCGACGTCGCGGCCGACGGCGGCGGCGAGCACGTCGAGGTGGTGGGTGGGCAGCCCCGCGGCGTAGAAGTGGGCGATCTGTTCCAGGGTGCGGGCCGAGCAGCTGCCGGCGAGTACGGCGGCGGGTCCGGCGGGTGGGTGGGGCTCGGCGGTGGCGCGGGCGACGCCCTGGTAGGCGCGGCCGAGTCCTTCGGCGAGCCCGGCGGCGCCGGTGACGACGGGGAGTTCGAGCGCGGCGGCGCCGAGCACGGCGAGGTCGTCGTCGGTGAGGGCGTCGGCGATGACGTGTCGCACGCCGTCGCGGCGCTGGGCGAGGACGGCGTCGCGGACGGCCTGGACGCCGTGCCGGACGGTGGCCAGCGGGACCAGGCCGACGCGGTGCCTGGTCTGGGCGGCGAGCAGTCGCGGCAGCGAGGAGTCCGTCATGGGGTTGAGCGGGTGGTGGCGCAGCGGGGAGTCGGACAGCAGTTGGTCGTGGACGAACAGGTGGCCCTGGTAGACGGTGCGGCCGTTGGGTGGGGAGGCGGGGCAGGCGAGGGTGACGTCGGCGCCGGCGGCGGCCAGGAGGGCGTCGCTGACCGGGCCGATGTTGCCTTCGGGGGTGGAGTCGAAGGTGGAGCAGTACTTGAGGTAGGTCTGGGCGGCGCCCCGGTCCCAGAGCCAGCGTTGGGCGGCGAGCGAGTCGGCGACGGCCCGCGCGGCGGGCGCCGAGCGGGACTTGAGGGCGACGACGGCGACGTCGCAGTCGGCGGGCAGCTCGGTGTCGGGTCCTGGCACGCCGAAGACCAGGGCGGTGCGCAGCCCGGCGCGGCGGAAGGCCGCGGCGACGTCGGTGCCGCCGGTGAAGTCGTCGGCCACGCAGCCGATGCGCAGGGTGCGCGGGGTGCGCGCGGTCATGGCGGGGCTCCTCGGGGGTGCGGGGCGGGGGCCGGTGCCGCGGCGGGGGTCGGCGCCCCCGCCCCGGCCGGGGTCAGTCCTGGCCGGCGCCGGAGCCGATGGCCTCGATCACGGCGGCGGTGAACTCGGTGGTGGAGGCGGAGCCACCCAGGTCGCGGGTGGCGGTGCCGCCCGCGATCGCGGCGGCCACGCCGGCCTCGACGATCCGCGCGGTCCTGGCAAGCGCCGCGTCCCCGTGGCGGGCGGCGAGCCATTCGAGGAGCATCGCGCCGGAGAGGATCATGGCGACCGGGTTGGCGATGTCGCGTCCTGCGATGTCCGGGGCGGAGCCGTGCGAGGCCTGGGCCATGGCGCGGTCGGCCGAGGCGTTGATGGAGGGGGCGGTGCCGAGCGAGCCGGAGATCTCGCCGGCCAGGTCGGAGAGGATGTCGCCGAACATGTTCTCGGTGACGATGACGTCGAAGTCCTGGGCGCGGCGCACCAGGTGGACGGTCATGGCGTCGATGTGGAAGTCGTCGACCCGGACGTCGGGGTACTCGGCGGCGATCTCCTGGCAGACGGTGCGGAAGAGGCCGGTGGTGAGCTTGAGGACGTTGGCCTTGTGCACGATGGTGAGCTTGTTGCGCCGGGAGGCGGCGAGGTCGAAGGCGACGCGGGCGACGCGCTCGGTGGCCTCGCGGGTGATGATGCCCATGGCGATCGCGGTGTCCGGCGTGGGCATGAACTCGCCGGTGCCGGCGAAGGTGTTGCGGTCGGCGTAGAAGCCCTCGGTGTTCTCGCGGACGATGACGAGGTCGGCGTTCTCGCAGACGGCGCGGGCGCCGGGGAAGCTCTTGGCCGGCCGGATGTTGGCGAAGAGCCCGAAGTGCTTGCGCAGGGTGCCTGACGGGTTGAGCGCCGAGCGGTGCGGCTCCGGGTAGCCGACCGAGTCGTGGGGGCCGAGGAACCAGCCGTCGAGGTCGGCGAGGGCCCGGGTCGTCTCGTCCGGGACGGGGGTGCCGTGGGACTCGATGGCGGTGGCGCCCAGCGGCAGCGGGACCCAGTCGACGGTGACGCCGGTGGCGCGGCCGGCGGCGGTGGCGATCTCGACGGCGGACGGGACGATCTCGGGGCCGATGCCGTCGCCCTGCAGGACGCCGAGGCGGTAGGTGGTGCTCATCTCCGCTTCCCTTTCGGTGAGTGGGTGGTGCGGTGAGTTGGTGAACGGGTGGGTGTGGTTGGCGTCCATGGGTCACGCCGGCGTGCCCGCAGCGTCGTGCAGGGCGGTCCAGGAGCGGGCGGCGGCCAGGGGGCTGTCGTCGTCCTGGGTGTGTTCGAGGGTCAGCCAGCCGGTGAAGCCGGCGTCCCGCAGCGCCCGCAGCAGGGGCGGGAGTCTCAGGTCGCCCAAGGGCAGCGGGCCGCGGCCGGTGGCGGCGGCGAGTTGCAGGCAGTGGGTGGCCCCGGCGTGGTCGCGGACGGCGGCGACCGGGTCGAGCCGTTCGCGCGCCAGGTGGTGGGTGTCGAGGGCGAGGCCCGTCCGGCAGTCGAGGCCGGCCGCGAAGGCGAGCGCCTCCTCAGGGGTGTGCCACAGCGAGGTGTTCTCGCGGCACTGGGGTTCGAGCAGCAGCGTGCCGCCGAGCGCGGCCACCTCCTCGGCGAGGCGCTGAACGGCCGTTTCGGCCCAGTGGCGTTGGAGGTCCTCGAGACCGCGCAGGAACGTGCCGCGGGTCTGGCCCAGGGTGAGTGGGACGCCGAGCGCCGCGGCGAGCCGGGCGGCGCCGAGCAGCCGGTCGAGCGCGTGGCGGCGCACGTCGGGCGCGGGGTCGGTGAGGGTGAGCCGGTCCTGGGTGGCGATCGGCCCGGTGGCCAGCGCGAACACCCTCAGGCCCGGGGTCTCGACGGCCTTCGCCAGGGCCCGCGCGGCCCGCGCGTCGACGTCGCGCACCTGCACCTCGACGCCGTCGTAGCCCAACTCGGCGAGCGCGCCGGCGGCCTCGGCCAGCGGCGCCAGGAAGCCGAGCGGCACCGGCGCGTGGCAGTCGTCGGAGGAGACCGTGTAGGCCAGCGGCCATGGCGGCCGGGCGGTCACGAGCCGGCTCCGGTGGGTTCCCGCACGGAGCCGAGCAGCAGGCCGCGCAGTTCGCGGGCGGCGGCGCCCGCGCCGTCGAGCACCGGGACGCCGAGCGCGGCGGCGAGTTCGGGGCCGGCCGGCGCCAGCGAGTACTGCGCGAGCAGCACGGCCGGGACGTCGTCGGCTCCGGCGGCGCGGACCGCGTCGGCCAGGTGCCTCGCGGCCTCGGCCGGGGTGCCGGCGGTGGCGGCCGGCTCGCTGAGCACGGTCACCACGTCCACCGGCCGGCCGGGACGGATCTCGGGGGCCAGCGCGTCGAGTTGGGCGACGGCGGCCGGCACGGCAGGCGGGGTGGACGCGACCACCGCGAGGCGGTCGTGCGGGCCGGCGAGCGCGGACCTGAACATCGCCTCGTCGGCCTTCAGCACCGGCAGGCCCCACAGCACCCGGGCCGTGTCGACCACCTCCCCGTAGGAGGAGCAGGTCAGCAGCAAGCCGTCGGCGCCGCCGTGCACGGCGTGCGCGACGAGCCGGAGCATTCTGCGGTGCAGGGCCCTGGTGAGGCCGCCCTCGGCGAGGGCGTCGTCCAGGAGTCGGTCGTCCAGCAGGTTCCACACCCGGGCCTCGGGGAAGTCCCGCGCGAAGGCGTGGTTCGCGATGCGGGCTCCCGCGGGCACGGCGTGGATCATGGCGATCACCGGTTGGCTCTCCCTCGCCCGACGTCCGCTCACCTGGGTTTCCCCTCTTCCGTGGTCGGCGGGGACCGGAGCGGTCCCGTGGCCGTGTGGCCACTGTAAAGAGCATCCGGTAAACCGGTCAACCGGCTACCCTCTTCCGAAAACATCTCACCCGTGACCTATTGACGTGCCGGGCGGGAGTCTAGTTACCTACCGGACAACCGGTTTACCGGTAGTCCGACGGCCGACCGTGGCGCGCTCACTCCCTGGCGGCAGCACCAGCCAGGAGGGGCCCCGCCCGGGCCGACGCCGCCACCGTTCCGGCGGCCCGCCTCCCCGCACCAAGGAGCAACGATGCTCGCCGTCCTCGGCTTCGCCACGTTGGGCAGCTTCATGCTGCTCGTGATGCGGAAGTACCTCTCCGCGTTCACCGCCATCATGTTGACCCCCATCGCCGCCGCGCTCGTGGCCGGCGAGGGCCGCCGGCTCGGCGACATGATCATGAGCGGCCTGGAGACCGTCGCGCCGACCGCGGTCCTCCTGCTCTTCGCCGTCCTCTACTTCGGCCTGATGATGGAGGCCAAGCTCTTCGAGCCGATATCCCGGCTGATCATCAGGGTGTCCAAGGGCGACCCGGTCCGAATCTGCGTCGGCACCGCCGTCTTCGCGCTGGTCGTCGCGTTGGACGGGGACGGCACCACGACGTACATGATCGTCTGCTCCGCGTTCCTGCCGATCTACCACCGGCTCGGCATGAACCCGCTGATCGCCGCCGTCCTCGCCGTCATGGCCCTGGGCACCGTCTCCGGCACCACCCCCTGGGGCGGCGCCGCCACCCGCGGCATCAGCGTGCTGCACCTGGACGCCACCGACTACTTCGTCCACATGATCGGCCCGATGGTCCTCACCTCGCTGACCATCGTGGCCGTCGCCTACTGGCTCGGACGGCGCGAGCGGCGCAAGCTCGACGCCGGGACGCTCGCCGCCTACCGGGCGGAGATCGCCAGCGGCGAGGGCGTCGAACCGGTGCGCGCCGACTGGCGGTTGTGGTTCAACACCGCGCTCACCGTGGCGCTGCTGGTGCTGCTCGTCCTGGAGGTCGCGGAGTTGGTCGTCCTCTTCATGGTGGCCTTCGTCATCGCCCTGCTGGTCAACATCCGCGCCGTGGACGCCCAACAGGAGCTCGTCAAGCGGCAGGCCGCCAACGCCGTGCCGGTCGTCATGCTGGTGCTGGGCGCCGGCGTCTTCACCGGGGTCATGACGGACGCCGGCATGATCGAGCAGATGGCGGACGCGACGCTGGCCGTCGTGCCGGACTCGATGGGCAACCTGGTCCCGCTGTTCACCGCGCTGCTGGCGCTGCCGCTCGGCTTCTTCATGTCGAACGACGCCTACTGGTTCGGCGTGGTCCCCGTCCTCGCCGAGTCCGCGGCGCACTACGGCACCGACCCCACCGAGATCGCCAGGGCCGGCGCCATCGGCCAGATCCCGCACATGATGGGCCCCACCTCAGCCCCGCTGTGGGTGCTGCTCGGCCTGGTCAAAACCGAGCTCGGCGACTTCCACCGGTACGCGCTGCGCTGGGGGATCCCCGTCTCCCTGGCCTACATCCTGTTCGCCGTGGTGACGGGCGCGATCAGCGTCACCTGACGTGGTGGGTGGCGGCCGTTCAGCTGCCGGCGCCGGCCTCGATGTCGGTGTCGGTGTCGGCCAGGGCGGCGCGCAGGCGTTCCGTCGCGCCGGCCATGTGGCCGGCCATCGCCTCGCGCGCCGCCTCGGGGTCGCCGCGTTCGATCGCCTCGAAGATCGGCACGTGGTCGTCGTAGGCGACCCGGCGGCTGCGCGTCGGCCCGGTGCGGTGGATCCAGCCGCGCTGGATCATGGACCGGATGCCCTTGAGCATGTCGCGCAGCACCAGGTTGCCGCAGACGTCGGCGATGGCGGCGTGGAAGGCGGTGTCGGCCTCGGGGAAGTCGGCGTCCGGCGCGTCCCGCATGGCGGCCAGCCGCTCCCGCAGCAGCGCGACCCCGGCCTCGTCGCGCGCGGCGGCGGCCAGCCCCGCGACCACGACCTCCAACTCGGCTCTGGCCCGCAGCAGATCCTCGGCCCCGCGCTCGCCCAGCACGAGCCCCAGCTCGAACAGCCGGTACAGCACGTCGGAGTCGGGCCCGCGGAAGTAGGTGCCGCTGCTCTGCCGGATCTCCAACAGGCCGAGGAAACCGAGCGACTTGATGGCCTCCCGCACCGTCGGCCGGTTGACGCCGAGCAGCTCGGTCAGTTGACGCTCGGACGGAATGCGCTCCCCAGGCCGCACCTCGCCGGACATCAGATAGTCGATCAGGCGCCGCGACACCTCGGACGCCAGCGGCTCACGCGGCTCCAACCTGATCTTCGACAGCTCGCTGCTCATGGCCCCACTTCCCCTCGGCTGCCCCGATCCTACTGGGATCGGACAACCGGTAAACCGGTCTCCCCGGCGCCGGCCACCGACGGCCCGCCGTGCGGTGCCGGCATACCATGATGCGCATGGCGCAAGGCGAGGGCGAGCGGGACGGCGAGCTGGACAGCCTGGTGCGCGGGCGGCTCCGCGCGCTGCGGGTGGCGCAGGGCCTGTCGCTCGACGAGCTGGCCGCCCGCGCCAACCTCAGCCCCTCCACGCTCAGCCGGATCGAGACCGGCCGGCGCCGGCTGGCCCTCGACCAGCTGGCCGTCCTCGCGCGTGCGCTCGACACCTCCCTCGACCAGCTGGTGGAGAAGGCCGCGGACGACGTCGTCTCCAGCCCGACGATCGACGCGGCCCACTCGCTGATGCGCTGGTCCATCAGGGCCGAGCCCGGCATGGCCGTGGTGCGTCAGCGGATGACGGACCCGCCGCCCGAGAGTCCGGCGCGGCTGCGGGCGCATCCGGGCCGTGAGTGGCTCGTGGTGCTGTCCGGCACCGCGATCCTGCTGCTCGGCAACCGCCGGCTCCGGGTCGAGACCCACCAGGCCGCCGAGTTCCCCACCATGCTGCCGCACGCCATCGGCGCCGACGGCGGCCCGTGCGAGATCCTGGGCGTCTTCGACCGCGACGCGCGCCGCGGCCACCAGCGCGGCGAGGGCGGCATCCGAACGCCCCGCCCGGCCGCCTGACCGCGGGCGCCGCTTGCGCTTTCGGCAGCGAATCGGGGCATCGTCTTGCGCTTCGCGAAACCGGGCCGGCGGGCGCCGGGCGACCGCCCTAGCGTGGCGCGCATGACCCACTCCACGCCGCACCAGGCACCCCACGACGCACCCGCGCACGCGCACACGCACACGCACACGCACACGTCGGAAGCCGACCAGCCGGAGATGCTCGACCTGGGCGCGGAGGCGCTCGGCGAGCACCTCGCCGCCATCGTCCGGTGGCTGCCGGTCCAGGACGCCCCGCGCCGGATCCTCGACCTGGGCTGCGGCACCGGCGCCGGCACCTTCGCGCTCCTCGCGCGCTTTCCCGAGGCGCACGTCACCGCCGTCGACTCCTCGGCCGCCCACCTGGACCGGCTGCGGGCGAAGGCCGACGCCCTCGGCGTAGCCGACCGCGTGCGGACCGTCCACACCGACCTGGACGGCGAGTGGCCGGACCTCGGCACCGCCGACCTCGGGTGGGCGTCCGCCTCCCTGCACCACCTGGCCGACCCGCCGCGCGGCCTGCGCCGGGTCCACGACACGCTCGCGCCCGGCAGCCTGTTCGCCGTCGTCGAACTGGCCGGCTTCCCCCGCTTCCTGCCCGAGGACGCCCCGGCGGACGCCCCAGGCCTCGAGGAGCGCTGCCACGCCGTCGGCGACCGGCACCACGCCGCGCGGATGCCGCACCGCGGCGCCGACTGGGGGCCCATGCTCGCCGCCGCCGGGTTCACCGTCGAGGACGAACGCACCCTCGCCGTCGCCATCGAGGGCAGCCGCTCCCCCGCCGTGCGCCGCTACGCCCTGGAGAGCCTGCGGCGCCTGCGCGGCTCGGTGGCCGACGCGCTCTCGCCGGGCGACCTCGCCGCGTTCGACAGGCTGCTCGACCCCGAAGCCCCGCACGGCGTCCAGCACCGCGGCGACCTCACGATGCGCACCGAGCGCACCGTCTGGGCCGCCCGCCGCTGACCCGCTCCCGGGGTCGCCGGCCGAGTCCCGCCGACCGGCGGGACCTGGCCGGCTGTGTTACCACGGAGGAAGGGCCTTCAGGCCCCCAGCTCACGTTTGATGCCGTGTGTGCAGACGAATGGAGCCGTCTCATGGGCATGAAGGTGGCGGACTACGTACTGGCCAGGCTGCGCGAGTGGGACGTGGAACACGTGTTCGCCTACGCCGGGGACGGCATCAACGGGCTGCTGGCCGCGTGGGGGCGGGCCGGCAACGAACCGCTGTTCATCCAGGCCAGGCACGAGGAGATGGCGGCGTTCGAGGCGGTCGGCTACGCCAAGTTCTCCGGGCGCACCGGGGTCTGCGCCGCGACCTCGGGCCCGGGCGCCATCCATCTGCTCAACGGCCTGTACGACGCGAAGCTCGACCACGTGCCGGTGGTGGCGATCGTCGGGCAGACCAACCGGAGCGCGATGGGCGGCTCGTACCAGCAGGAGGTCGACCTGCTGTCGCTGTTCAAGGACGTGGCGTCCGACTACTGCGAGATGGTCACCGTCCCCGAGCAGCTGCCCAACGTCATCGACCGCGCGTTCCGCACCGCCGAGGCGCGCCGGACCGTCACGGCCGTGATCATCCCGGCCGACGTGCAGGAGCTGGAGTACACCGCGCCGGGCCACGCGTTCAAGATGGTGCCGTCCAGCCTCGGCGCCTCGCACAGCGCGCCGGTGCCGGCCCCGGCGGACGTGGAGCGGGCCGCCGCGCTGCTCAACGCGGGCGAGAAGGTGGCGATCCTCGTCGGCCAGGGCGCGGCCGGCGCCCACGACGAGGTGATCGAGCTGGCCGACCGGCTCGGCGCCGGCGTGGCCAAGGCGCTGCTCGGCAAGGACGTCCTCTCGGACGAACTGCCGTACGTCACCGGCGCGATCGGGCTGCTCGGCACCCGGCCCTCCTACGAGCTGATGCGGGACTGCGACACGCTGCTGGCGATCGGCTCCAGCTTTCCCTACACGCAGTTCCTGCCCGGGTTCGGCCAGGCCAGGGGCGTGCAGATCGAGCTGGATCCGCACATGGTCGGCATGCGCTACCCGTTCGAGGTCAACCTCGTCGGCGACGCCAGGGAGACGCTGCGCGCGCTGCTCCCGCTGCTGAGCCAGCGGAAGCACGGCGCCTGGCGCCGCGACATCGAGCGGAACGTGGCCCGTTGGTGGCAGGTGATGGAGCGGCGCGCCACCACCGAGGCCGACCCGATCAACCCGGAGCTGGTGGCGCACGTCCTCTCGCAACTGGTGCCCGAGGACGCCATCCTCTCCGCCGACTCGGGGTCCTCCGCCAACTGGTACGCGCGGCACCTCAGGTTCCGCGGCCGGATGCGCGGCTCGCTGTCCGGGAACCTCGCCACCATGGGCCCCGGCGTGCCGTACGCGATCGGCGCGAAGTTCGCGCACCCCGACCGGCCGGCGATCGCCCTGGTCGGCGACGGCGCGATGCAGATGAACGGCCTCGCGGAGATGATCACCGCGGGCAAGTACTGGCGGGAGTGGCACGATCCCCGGCTGGTGGTCGGGGTGCTCAACAACCAGGACCTCAACCAGGTCACCTGGGAGATGCGGGCGATGTCCGGCGCCCCGCGGTTCGAGCCGTCGCAGCGCATCCCCGACGTGCCCTACGCCGAGTTCGCCCGCTCGATCGGCCTGCACGGCGTCCGCGTGGAGAGCCCGGACGGCGTGCGGGACGCCTGGCGCGAGGCGCTGGCCGCCGACCGGCCGACCGTGCTGGAGTTCGTCACCGACCCGGCGATCCCGCCGATCCCGCCGCACGCCACCTGGGAGCAGGCCGAGTCCACGGCGACGGCCCTGCTGAAGGGCGACCCGGACCGCGCGGACGTGGTGAAGCGCGGCCTGGTGCAGAAGGTCCAGGAGTTCCTACCGTTCGGCCGCGGCTGAACGCGGTCCGGCACAACGCTCGGCGGGAAGGACGGCGGTCCGATGAACAGGCGTCCGGCGCGCGATCCGGAGCCAGGCGACTTCGCCGGCCTCGACACCCGCCGGCTGCGGGCGGAGTTGACCGCCCGGGTCGACGGCGAGGTCAGGTTCGACGCGGGCAGCCGGGGCGCCTACGCCACCGACGCCTCCAACTACCGGCAGGTGCCGATCGGCGTCGTCGTGCCGCACACCGTCGAGGCCGGCGCCGAGGCCGTCGCCGTCTGCCGCGAGCAGGGCGCGCCGGTACTGTCCAGGGGCGGCGGCACCAGCCTGGCCGGCCAGTGCACCAACGTGGCGGTGGGCCTCCTTCCTGCACGGCGCCCCCGGATCAGCGCCCGCAAGGTGAAGTGCCCGATGTCCCGCTACGGCGCCAAGCCCAACGATGACCGTCCGCTAACCAGCCGTTCCCTCACACATCTGGACATCACCGTCCTCGCCGCCTCCGAGCAACCAGCCTGCCTACCTGCGCATCCCACCGACACCGGGCGACGCGCACAGGTCTTCCGGCTCCTGACAGACTTCCCCAGCCGGGACTGGACTCCCGCCCAAGTCGCCGGCGCCTTGAGGATCGAACACCTTCGGAGCCTCGCAGCGCAGATGGGTCAATGGCTCGCGCAACAGTTCCTGGTCAGGACCGGCCAAGGGCGCTACCGGCTGCACCCGCAATGGTCCCAAGATCCAGGTCAACCAGCGGATCTCACCGATTCGACAACCGCCCTCGCCGCCTAACTACGCGGCATTGGCTTTTTCCCGGGTCGTTGACCTGCCGCACCCAGATCGACCAGTCCGACATCGGCCGCCGCGCCATGCACCTGGCCGAGGCCCTGGCCCTCGGCCTGCCGGGCGGGCCGGCGGCGCCGATCGACCTCCCCGAGCTCGCGGCGGCGCCCCGTCCCGAACTCCGGCACGCGGACGGGCCGCTCGTCACCGCGGCCCTCACCGCCGCGGCCCTGGCCACCGCGGCCCTCACCTCCCTCAGGTCACGCGCCGGCGGCCGGTAGCGTGTCGCGAACCCGCGCCGCGATCGAGAGCGGCGGCGCGCCGGACCCGCGGTCACGCCGCCGGGGGCTCCCCCGGCGGCGCCGGTGGCTCGCCGAAGCGGCTCAGGGCGAGCGCGCCCGCGACGGCGACGGCGAAGCCCACGACCGCCAGCGGTACGAGGCCGTCCCGGGTGCGGTCGCCGAGCCAGCCGACGCCGATCAGCGCCGGGCCCACCGTCTCGCCGACGACCATGCCGCCGGTCGCGGTGGTCACCGAGCCGCGTCGCAGGGCCGAGGTCAGCAGCAGGAACCCCGTCGCGCCGCCCGCGAGCAGCGCGTAGAGCGCCGGGTCGGCGAGCAGCCCGGGCAGCGCGAGCGAGTCGACGAGCCGGACGGAGACCTCCACCACGCCGAACCCGCAGCCGGAGCCGAGGCCGAGCACCAGGGCCCGCGGCCCGGCCGGCAGCCGGCCGGCCACCGCGCCCACGGCCAGGGCGCCGACCGCGGCACCGAGCATCGCCCAGCGCAGCGCGTCGGAACCCGACCGGTCACCCTCAGGACCCGCGGCCAGGCCGATGAGCGCCAACCCGACGCAGACCGCGGCCACCGCGCCCCACTCGGCGCGCCCCAGCGAGAAGCGCATCAGCCGCGCCCCGACCACGGCGGTGACCGCGAGACTCGCCGCGAGCGCCGCCCCGACGGCGTAGATCGGCAGGGTGCGCAGCGCCACCACCTGGAGCACGAAACCCGCGCCGTCGAGGGACAGCCCCAGCAGGTAACGCCACTGCCGCACCGCCCGCAGCAGCAGCGCCGCGTCGACGCCCGACCCGCTGCCGGGCGCGGCGTCGCGGGCGGCCACGGCCTGGAGGACGGAGGCGGTGCCGTAGCAGACGGCGGAGGCCAGGGCGCAGATCATCCCGAGGAGCACGAGGGCACTCTAGGCAGCGCGATGACCGCCGACCTGGCCCCCGCGCCCGGCTACCCGTTGGCGCGGGCCGGGGCGGGGGCCGGGGCGGGGCGCAGCCGGGTCGCGACGAGCAGGGTGAGGACGACGACCGCGGCCATGGCCAGGAAGACGTCGGAGTAGGCGGCGCCCTCGTCGCCCGAGTAGAGGGGGTTGACGGCGCCGCCGCCGCTCTCCCGCCGCGCGGACAGCAGCACGCCGAACACGGCGGGGCCGGTGCCGGCGCCGAGGAACTGGGCGCCCTGGAGGACGCCGAGGCCGACGCCGGCCTGGGCGGGCGGCAGTTCGCCGGCCACCGCGCCGATGATGGTGGTCATCACGAGCATGAAGCCGACGCTGAGCCCGAGGATCCCGACGCCGGCGGGGAGCACCGAGGAGCCGCCGGCGAGGGTCGAGAGCCAGAGCGAGAACAGCCCGATCAGGGCGAGCCCGGCGAGCACCAGCGGGCGGGCGCCGACGCGGTCGGCGAGGCGGCCGATCAGCGGCGAGAGCAGGGCCACGGCGACCCCGGCCGGGATCATGACCAGCGCGCCCTCGGCCGGGGTGAGGCCGTTGACCTCGACGACCAGCAGCGGGACGAACACCAGCCCGCCGAGGTTGACGACCATCGCCAGGAAGACGACGAGGAGGCCCGTCCGGTAGACGCGGTTGCCGAACAGCGCGGGCGGGACGAAGGGTTGCGCGACGCGGGCGGTGCGCCACCCGAAGAGCGCGAGCGCCACCAAGGCGACGACCAGGCTGCCCCAGGCGAGGGGCGCGGCGAAGCCGGCCACCTGGGCCCGGGTCATGCCGAACAGGACGAGGCCGGCGCCGAGGCCGAGCAGCAGGCCGCCGGGGAGGTCGAGCGGTCCCGTGCCGGCCGGGGACTCGTCGGGGAGCACCCGCAGCGCGGCGGGGAGCAGCAGCAGCGCGAGCGCCAGCATGATCCAGAACAGCGCGGGCCAGCCGAGCCAGTCGCCGACCCCGCCGCCGACGGCCGGCCCGGCGGCGGTGCCGATGCCGGCGCCGGCGGAGACCACGCCGATCCCGACGCCGCGCCGGTCGGCCGGCAGCAGCCGGGTGACGGCGATGATCGAGAGGACGGGGATCGCGGCCGCGCCGACGCCCGTCACGATCCGCCCGGCCACGAGCGCGGGCAGGCTGGGGGCGACCGCGCAGAGCAGGCTGCCTGCGGCGTAGGTCAGCAGGGCGAAGGCGAAGAGCCGGCGCAGGCTCACCCGGTCGGAGACCCGGCCGTAGAAGGGGATGCCGACCGAGAACATCAGCAGGAAGCCGGTGACCACCCAGGCGAGTTCGGCCTCCGAGGCCCCGAAGTCGGCCCCCATCGCGGGGAGCATCAGATTGACCATGTCGCTGGCGGTGACCGTGACCAGGATCGCCGCCATCAGCACCGCGAGCAGGGCCGTCCCCCGGTCGGTCGGTGTGGTCGTCGTCGCCGTTGATGTCATGCGCCACGTCTCCTTCTGGACAGCCCGAACCGCCACCACGGCGGTTACATTTTGGGCGGAAGAAAGGCGGAGGCCGTGCCTCCGCCGTCGATCGGTCAGTGCTCCTGTCGCGCGACCTCGCGCTCGATGTCCAGCACCCGGCTGGCCAGGTGGGCGACGGTGGTCCGGCCGAGCCGCTCCTCCATGGCCCGCTCGGCGCTCCGGAACTCGACCTCGAGCAGGTGCTGCATGTTGCGCCCCACCGCGCACGCCTCGCTCGGCGGATGCGGATGCCGCGAGAGGACAGGCCCGGCCTCGACGGCGGCGTACGCGTCGTAGAGCGTGATCTCGCGCGCGGGGCGGGCCAGCGCCCAACCGCCGTTGCGCCCCTCGGTGGACCGCACCAGGTCGGCGTCCCGCAGGTTGCCGAGGATCCGCCGCACCAGGACCGGGTTGCTCGCCAGACTGTCGGCGATCTCGGCGGAGGTCAGCGTGCGACCGTCCCACCGCGCCAGCATCGTGAGCGCGTGGATCGCGACCGCGCTCCTGCTGCTGACCCCCACGACGCCCCCTTTCCAGGCCGACGCGCCCCGCCGACCGAACTGACACCAGGCTAGTATCAGTTTGATCCGCGGGTCAATCCCGGCGCCGGACCGGCGAGACGCGGGTCACACCCGCCCGTGTCACAGGGGATCGGGCTGCCTCGTCTCGGGGGATGACAGCGCGAACGACGAAGGAGCCCACCATGGAAGCGCGACTGAACTACTTCGCCAGCCCGACCGCCGGCAAGGTGCTCAAGTACTTCATGTCGGCCGGCCGGGCGCTCAGGGAGACGACGCTGCCGGCCGCGACACAGGAGCTGGTGTCGTTGCGGGTGAGCCAGATCAACGGCTGCGCCGGCTGCCTCGACATGCACAGCAAGGAGGCGGCCGCCGCCGGCGAGACCCCGGTGCGGCTGAGCCTGGTGGCGGCCTGGCGCGAGGCCACGGTCTTCACCGAGGCCGAGCGCGCGGCGCTGGCCCTGGCCGAGGAGGGCACCCGGGTCGCCGACGCGGGCACCGGCGTCAGCGACGAGGTGTGGGCGAACGCCACCAAGCACTACGACGAGGAGCAGCTCACCACCCTGGTCATCCACGTCGCCTTCCTCAACGCCGTGAACCGCATGAACATCATCAGCCGACAGCCGGCCGGCGACTACCAGGTCGGCCAATTCCACTGACACCGTCGACGACCGGAGGTTCGGTATGGACAAGGTCGAGGAGTTCGAGGAGCTGCGGCCGCTGCTGTTCTCCATCGCCTACCGGATCCTCGGCAGCGTGGGCGAGGCCGAGGACGCGGTGCAGGAGACCTGGCTGCGGTTCGACGCCTCGCCGACCAGGCCGGAGTCGACGAAGTCCTTCCTGTCGGCGACGGTGACGCGGATCGCCATCGACGTGCTGCGCTCCGCCCGGGTGCGGCGCGAGGCGTACGTCGGGCCGTGGTTCCCGGAACCGCTGCTCGACGACCCCTACCAGGACCCGGCGCGGTCCGCGGAGTTGGCCGACTCCGTCTCGATGGCGGCGCTGCTCCTGCTGGAGCGGCTGAGCCCGCTCGAGCGGGCGGTGTTCGTGCTCCGCGAGGTCTTCGGCTTCGGCTTCGACGACGTCGCCTCGGCCGTCGGCCGCTCCGAGCCCGCCTGCCGCCAACTCCTGGTCCGCGCCCGCCGCCACATGGCCGCCGGCCGCCCACGCTTCGCGGCCGACCGGCGCGAGCGCCAGGAGCTGGCGACCCGCTTCCTCGACGCCCTCGCCAACGGCGACGTCGAAGGGCTCCGCCAACTCCTCGCCGCCGACGTACAACTCATCGCCGACGGCGGCGGCCAGGCCCCCCAACTGGCCAACGCCATCACGGGCGCGGACAGGGTGGCCCGCGTCCTGGGCACCGTCTACCCCCAGATGAGCCGGATCGACATCACCTTCGCACCCCACGACGTCAACGGCCAACCCGGCGCGATCTTCCACGACCACGCCGGCCGGGTGCTCCACACCCTCTCCCTCGACGTCCTCGACGGACGGATCCAGACCATCCGCACGGTGATCAACCCCCACAAACTCGCCCACCTGGGCCCCGTAGCCGACGCCTGGGCCCTCGACCGCGCCGTAAAACAAGCCCGCCGCACGACGAACTGACCCGGCTCCGGCCCTCAGCGGCCGCGGTCCGCCGCGACAAGCAGGGTGTCGGCGTTCCGTGGCCCTTCGCCGGAGGCGGGCAGCACGTCGACGGTGGCGTCCGTCAGTCCTGCCTCATCCAGCAGCTTGGTCCACACGTGTTCCTGGAGGACCCAGCGGCGCATCGTGGTGGGCCGCCCGTCGGGGCCCTTCGCCGGGATGTCGGCGTGCGTGACGTCGGTCTCGGCCGGCTCGCCGCCCACGTAGTGGGCGAGGGTCGAGAACACCAGCCGCCCGCCCGGCCGCAGTGCGGCGGCCACCGCCGGCAGCAGGTCACGTGGGTCGGTGAAGTCGAGGGCGCCGAAGACGCTGTACAGCACGTCGTACCGCTCCCGACTCGCGCGCAGCCGGGTCACGACGTCCCCGTGGACGAGTCGCAGCCGGGGGGCGAGGGGTCCGTAGATGTCGGTGGCCATCGTGTGTTGCCCGACCGAGGCGTCGATCGCGTCGACGCGTTCGGGCCGGTGGTGGTCCGCCAGGTGCGCGGCGTGCCGCCCGGCTCCGGCACCGAGGTCGGCGACTCGGCGGCCGGTCAGGTCACCCAGCACCTCGGCGCCGGGTCCGTCCTGTTGGCTCCAGTCCCAGTGGAACGTCTCGGGCACGACGCGGTCGGTGGCGGCGCGGACGCGGCCGTAGTGATGCCAGAGGTCTGGGGTACCGGTGGTCACCCGCCTCATCCTGACCGACGCCGCGAGGCCACGGGCGGGTTCTACGGAGTCTCACCCAGGTGGGCCCGGAGTCAGCCGGCCAGTGCCGTGGAGATGGCGTGGGAGGCGGTGGTGAGGGCCGCCACGATCTCGTTGAGGCGGTGGGGGGAGTAGCGCACGCTCGGCATGGAGACGGCGACGGCGGCGATCGTGTCGCCGTCGGGGGCGGTCACGCCGCGGCCGACGGCGACGACGCCGCGTTCCGAGCGTTCCAGGTTGAGTGCCACGCCGCTGCGCCTGACCGCGCGGAGTTCGGCGCGGAGCTTGGTCAGGTCGGGGCGGTCCTCGGCGCCGCCGTAGAGCGCGGTCAGTTCGTCGTCGTCGAGGGTGGCGAGCATGACCAGGCCGCCGGTCACCTGGTGGGCGGGGAAGACCATGCCCTCCCGCTTGCCGACCCGGAGCGCCTGGTCGCATTCGACGGAGGCGATGAACCGCACGGTGCGGCCGGTGCGGACGCTGAGGTTCGCGGTCTCGTCGAGCACGTCGACGAGGGCCCGCATCGGGCCGAGCGCGGCGGCCCTGAGTTCCGCGACGTCCGAGCGGGTCTGGGCGGCGAGTTCGAGGACGGGGCCGACGCGGTAGCTGCGGTCGTCGTCGTTCTGCACGGCGAAGTCCCGGTAGACGAGGGTGGAGAGCAGCCGGTGGGCGGTGGAGCGGGCCACGCCGAGGCGGGCGGCGGCCTCGGAGACGGTGAGCGGGCCCTCGACCTGGAGGATCACCGCGAGGCGCAGCGCGTGGTCCACGCTCGTGACGCCGTACGGCGGCGGGCTCTTCATCGGTCTGGGCACGACGGTCCTCCCTCGGTACCACAGGGCTGGTTCTGTGGTGCAGAATCTACTGTTCCTCGTCGGGGGACGGGGCGCACCGTGCCCGTATGAGCGATCGAGACCGGAACACCGTCGCCTCACCCGTCACGCTGACCGCCGAGGACGGTCCTGGTCAGCCGCCGGTCACTCCGGCGCTCCAGGACCTGTACCGCGGCTTCGAGAAGGCCCTGCTCGTTCCGCTGTGGACCGAGATCGGCGATCTGATGCCCGAGCACCCCAGGTCGCGGGCGCGGCCGCACCGCTGGGAGTGGCGGACGCTGCTCGACCTGGCCGCCCGCTCGGGGGAGCTGGTGCCGGTGGGCCGGGGCGGCGAGCGGCGCGCGATCGCGCTGGCCAACCCGAGCCTGGGCGGCCGGCCGTACGCCACGCCCACGCTCTGGGCCGCGATCCAGTACCTGATGCCCGGCGAGGACGCGCCCGAGCACCGGCACACCCAGAACGCGTTCCGGTTCGTCGTCGAGGGCGAGGGCGTGTGGACCGTCGTGGAGCGCGATCCGGTGCCGATGCGGCGCGGTGACTTCCTGCCGCAGGCCGGCCTGCACTGGCACGCGCACCACAACGCGGCCGACCAGCCGATGGCCTGGATCGACGGCCTCGACATCCCGTTCCAGTACGACGTCGAGGCGCAGTTCTTCGACTTCGGCCGCGACGCGCTGTCCACCGAGGAGCGCACCACGCCCGAGCGCTCCCGCGCGGAGCGGCTCTGGGGGCATCCGGGTCTGGTGCCCGTCTCGCAGCTGGAGCGCTCGGCGCCCGGCGCCGGCAGCCCGCTGCCGCGCTACCGCTGGGAGGACACCGACGCCGCCCTGACCGACCAGCTGGATCTCGAGCGCGCGGGCCACCCAGGCACCGTGGAGCCGGGGCACGCGCTGGTGCGCTACGCGGACCCGGCCACGGCGGCCGACGTGCTGCCGACCATCAGGGCGCAGTTCCACCGGGTCCGCGCCGGCGCCGAGACCGCGCCCCGCCGCGAGACCGGCTCCTCCGTCTACCAGGTGTTCGACGGCAGCGGCCGGGTGACCGTGGGCGACGAGTCGTGGTCGGTGCGGCGCGGCGACCTGTTCGTGGTGCCGTCCTGGGCGCCGTTCTCGGTTCGGTCCGAGGCGTCCGCCTCCGACTCCGACTCGGGCGCGCTCGACCTGTTCCAGTTCAGCGACGCGCCCGTGCTCACCAAGCTCAACCTGTTCCGCACCCACGTCGAGGAGAACGCGTGAAGCTCGCAACCATCCGTCTCGGTGACCGCACCACCGCCGTCCGCGTCGAGGAGGGCGAGGTGGTCGAGCTGGTCGCGCTCGGGCTGCCCGACGTGGGCGCCGTGCTCGCGGCGCCCGGCGGGCTCGCGGCCGCGGCGACCGCCGACGGGCCACGGCACGCCGCCGAGGACGCCGACTTCGCCACGCTCGTCCCCCGCCCCAGCAAGGTGGTGTGCGTCGGCCTGAACTACCAGAAGCACATCAAGGAGATGGGCCGCGACCTGCCCGAGTACCCCACGCTGTTCTGCAAGTTCGCGGACACCCTGATCGGCGCGGGGGACGCCATCAGGCGGCCGGCCGAGACCGAGGCGTTCGACTGGGAGGCCGAGCTCGCGGTGGTCGTCGGGCGCGAGGTCCGCCGCGCCGACGAGGCGGCGGCCGAGGCGGCCATCGCCGGCTTCACCGTGCTCAACGACATCACCTGCCGCGACTGGCAGTTCCGCACCCGCGAGTGGTTGCAGGGCAAGAACTGGGACTCCACCACCCCGGTCGGCCCCTGGCTCGTGACGACCGACGAGGTGGGCGGCCCGCGCCCCGCGCTGGACATCAGCTGCACGGTGAACGGCCGGGAGACGCAGCGGGACAACACGGGTGACCTGCTGTTCGACCCCGTCGCGCTGGTCCGCTACGTCTCGACGATGGTGCGGCTGAACCCGGGCGACATCATCGCCACCGGCACCCCGGGCGGCGTCGGCCACGCCCGCAAGCCCCAGGTCTACCTCCAGGACGGCGACGTGGTGGTCACCGAGATCGCCGGCCTCGGCCGGCTGGAGAACCGCGTCCTGGCCGAGGGCGCCTGATGCGCACCAGGACCAGGGACGCGGCGCTCGACTGGGTCGCCGAGGGCACCGCGCTGTGCCGCCGGGCCATGGCCGGGCTCGACGAGCCGGCGTTCCGCGCGTCCTCGCCGCTCCCCGGCTGGAGCCGGAAGCACGTCGTCGCGCATCTCGCCGGCAACGCCGAGGCGATCGGGAACCTGGTGCGCTGGGCGCGCACCGGCGAGCGCACCCCGATGTACGGCTCGCCCGAGGAGCGCGGGGCGGCCATCGAGGCGGGCGCCGCGCTGCCCGCCGAGCGCCTGGTGGCGTGGTTCGACCAGTCCGCGCTGGCGCTGGCCGACGCGATGGCCGAGCTGACCGCGGAGCAGTGGCGGGCGGAGGTGACCACCGCCCAGGGGCGGACCGTGCCGGCCGCCGAGACGCCGTGGATGCGGGCCCGCGAGGTCCTGGTGCACGCCGTCGACCTCGGCACCGGGGTGGGCTTCGCGGACATGCCAGAGCCGTTCCTCGCGGCGCTGCGGGAGGACGTCCTCGCCAAGCGCGGCCGGGAGATCGTCCCGGTCGTGCACGGCGATCCGGCGGAGGTCACGGCGTATCTCGCCGGCCGCCCCTCCGTGGGCGTGACGACCGCCGACGGTTCCCCCGCCGAGCCGCTGCCGCCCTGGCTCTAGCTAGGCGAGATCGCGGACGCAGCGGAAGCCGGTGTTGCCGCCCGAGCTGTCGGGGCTGTTGCTGGTGCGGGCGGCGACCCGGTAGCGGTTGCAGTAGGAGTCGTGGCACAGGTAGGAGCCGCCGCGCATCACCCGGTTGGGGCCGTCCGGCGGCCCGGCCGGGTCGGTGCGCGGTCCGGTGCGGTGGAAGTCGGCGCTCCAGCGGTCGGCGACCCACTCCCACACGTTGCCCGACACGTTGTGCAGGCCGAAGCCGTTGGGCGGGAAGGCGTCCACCGGGGCGGTGCCCGCGTAGCCGTCCTCGGCGGTGTTCCTGGTCGGGAAGCGGCCCTGCCAGATGTTGCAGCGGTGCTCGCCTTCCGGGGTGAGCTCGTCGCCCCAGGGGTAGCGCTTCCGCGCCAGGCCGCCGCGGGCCGCGTACTCCCACTCGGCCTCGGTGGGCAGCCGCGAGCCCTCCCAGCGGCAGAACGCCTCGGCGTCGTGCCAGGTGACGTGGACGACGGGGTGGTCCCAGCGCTCGTCGAGGCCGCTGCCGGGCCCCTCGGGGGCGGCCCAGTAGGCGCCGCCGACCCCGCACCACCACGGGGTCGACTCGGGGCGGGGCGAGACGCGGCGCAGTTCGCCAGGCAGGAAGCTGGCGAACACGTAGGACCAGCCGAACCGCTCGGCCTCGGTCACGTGTCCCGTCGCCTCGACGAACGCGGCGAAGCGGGCGTTGGTGACGGTGTGGGTGTCGATCTCGAACGGCCCGACGGTGACCTCGCGCACCGGGCCCTCACCGTCCCCGGGGTTGGCGTCGGGGTCGTCGCCGCCCATCAGGAAGGTGCCGCCCGGCAGCCTGACCGGCCGGCCGTCCGCCGGGGCCGCCGGGGCCGCCGCGGTCGCCGGAACCGCCGCGGTCGCCGGAGCCGCGAGCTGGAGCGGCCGGTGGTCGGAGCCCTGGGCGCGGGTGGGCCCGCAACAGGACGAGGACATCTGCTCTCCCTCTGTCTTCTCCCGCTGTTTCCCGCGCTACTTCCCGGCCGCGAGCCGGACGTCGGGGATGTGTGGCGCGTGCCAGGACACCGGGGTGGCGCCGCCCAGCGGCGTGAGCCGCTCCGCCAGGTCGTCGGCCAGGTGGGCGCGGCCGGTGTCCCGCAGGTGTCGAGCGTACTGCCCCGGGTCGTTGTAGTAGGTGGGGCCGGTCTGCAGGGTGGTCTGCATCGGGTCGGGCAGCGCGCCTGGCCCGCCGGCGTAGCGGTTCCACCACTCGGCGAGGTGGCCGCGCATCCGGTCGGCGAGCTCGGGCTCCTCGGCCAGCAGGTCGCGGGTGAGGTGCGGGTCGTGGGTGACGTCGAAGAGCGACTCCCACTCGGCGCGGAACGAGCCCGGGTGGTAGGTGCGGATGTAGAGGTGGTCGCGGGTGCGGACGGCCCGCTGGTAGGTGTGGGCGCCGTGGCCGAGCACCAGGTAGGGGCGGGAGACGAGGGCCTCGCCGCGGAGCGCGGGCGCGAAGGACTCGCCCTGCCAGCCGCTCGGGGTCGGGACGTCGAGCAGTTCGCAGAGGGTGGGCGCGAAGTCGATGTGGTAGAGCAGGGCGTCGCAGTGCCTGGCCTCGTCGGGCAGGTCGTCGGTGACGCCGGGCCAGTAGACGACGAGCGGCACCCGGTGGGTGGGCTCGTTGGCGAGGCCGTGTTCGGCGTAGGAGCCCTGCTCGCCGAGGGACTCGCCGTGGTCGGCGCTGACGATGATGGCGGTGTCCTCGGCGATGCCCAGCTCCTCCAGGGTGGCGAGGAGCTGCCCGAAGTGGTGGTCCCAGTACATGATGGCGCCGTCGAAGCCGTTGACCAGGTGCTCGAAGTCGGCGCGGGTGCGGATCTCGTCGGGCATGGCGTGCGGCACGGGCGAGGGGCGGGGGCCGCGGAAGTAGTGGAGGTCGCGGGCGGTGCGCGGGCCGTAGACCTCCTGGTGTCCGTCGATGGCCGCCTGGTCGGGCCAGGCGGGGGCGGGCCCGGACTCGGCGGCGCGGCGCACCCACTCGGGGCCGATCTGGTAGTCGGTGTGCGGCTCCCAGTAGGTGAGGTGCAGGTACCAGTCGTCCTCGTCGGCGTGCCGGCGGATCCAGTCGAGGGCCACGGCGTTGATCTCGTGGGCCTCCTCGTCGTTGATCTTGCCGGTGGCGCGGATCGACTCGCGGAAGTTGCCGTGGAAGAAGTAGGCGCGGTGCCGCTCGGCGAACATCGACACGACGGCGGTGTACCAGCCGTGGTCCTGGAGGCGCTGGCCGAGCAGCGGGCGGTTGGGGTCGGGCCGGTGGCCCGAGTCGAGGCGGAAGCGGGCGGCCTCGCCGAAGTGGCCGACGACGCCGTTGGTGATGCCGAACTGGCCGCTGGTGAGGGCGGTCCGCGACGGCAGGCAGGGCGAGTCCGAGCAGTAGTAGCGGTCGAAGGTGACGCCCCGGTCCGCGAGGGCCTGGAGGTGGGGCGTGGTGGGCCGCTGGTAGCCGTAGGGCTGGGTGTGGTCGGCGCGCAGGGTGTCCACGTCGACGTAGATGACGCGCATGGGAGCCTCCCGAAGGGGTGAGGGGGGTCAGGTGGTCAGGAGCCGCACGGTCACCAGGGCGCCGCCGAGCCCGGTGACCCAGGCGGTGGCGAGCAGCCGGCGGCGGGCGGCGCGGGTGCCGTGGCACGGCGTGCGGACGGTGGCGACCAGGGCGGCGGTCGCGGTCAGGCAGCCGGCGGCGGCGAGTTCGAGCGGGGCGTCGGCGGCGAGGCCGCCGCGCAGCAGCAGCGCGGCGGCGACGAGCGCGGAGAGGGCGGTGCGCTGCCTGGCGAGCGCGGTGCGCTCGGGTTGTAGCCCCGGATCACGCGGGGGAGTCAGCGGCGGGTTCACCTGACCGCCAGCACGATCAGCAGCACGGCGAGGCCGGCCAGCGCCATGCCCCAGCTCACCAGCAGCGGCAGCCTGGTCATCGGCAGCGGCCTGCTGTGCCGCATCGCGTGCTGCACCCGCAGCCAGCGGCGGTAGGAGCAGGCGCACAGCACGGTGCCGGTCAGCGCGAGCACGGCGCCGAGCGCGACGCCGGTCGCCCGGTTCGCGAAGGGCTGCACGAACTGGGCGACGGCGACGGCACCGGCGAGCAGCGCGAGGCCGGTCCTGATCCAGGCGAGGAAGGTCCGCTCGTTGGCGAGCGAGAACCGGTAGTCGGGTTCCTCGCCCTCCTCGTACCAGGGGGTGGCGCGGGCTCGGTCGCCGGTCACGCGGGACCGGGGGTGGCGGCGGCGGGGGCGGGCAGGTCGACGGGCGGGAAGCGCGGGTCGTGGGCGGCCGGGATGACGTCGGCGGTCTCGACCTGCCAGCGCAGCAGGGCGTCGGCCATCCGGCGTTCGACGTCGGCGTGTTCCGGCCGGCCGGCCAGGTTGACGGACTCGCCCGGGTCGGTGGCGCGGTGGTACAGCTCGGCGGGTTCGTAGAGCCGCCACACGTAGGTCCACTCGACGTCGCGGACGGCGACGGCCTTGCCGACGAGCTCGGGGTGGTCGTGTTGCAGCTGGCCCTTGAGGTCGTAGGGGTAGCCGGGGCGTTCCAGCTGGTGCTCCTCCTCGACGACGAAGCCGCCCTCGGTGAACGCGTACCCGCGGTGCTCGCGCTCCGGGTCGGTGAGCACGGGCAGCAGGCTGCGGCCGTAGTGCCGGTGCGGGGCCTCGACGCCGGCGAGTTCGAGGACGGTGGGCAGCACGTCGATCAGCTCGACCATGCCGTCGTGCCGCTGGCCGGCCGGCAGCCCGCCGCCGCTGATGATGAGCGGGTCGCGGGTGATGCAGGCGTCCATGGCCGAGGGCCACTTCTCGATCAGCCCGAAGTCGCCGAGGTACTCGCCGTGGTCGGCGAAGAAGAGGGTGACGGTGCGGTCGGCCTGCCCGGAGGCGGCGACGGCGTCCTGGACCCGGCCGACGTGGTGGTCGAGGCGGGACACCATGCCGTGGTAGACGGCGGCGACCTCGCGCCACATCTCGGGGGTGAGCCGGTCGAGCCCGTAGGCGCGGCGGATCGCCTCCTTGAAGCCGGCCTCGCGCTCGGCTTCGGGGCCGGTGGGCGCGGGCAGCGGCTCGGGCAGCGCGTCCCGGTCGTGGAGCGAGTACCAGGGCTCCTCGGCCTGGAAGGGGCAGTGTGGGGCGAACAGCGGCACGAACAGCACCCAGGGCCGGTTGGGCGGCGCGGCCAGCCGGCGTTCGACGGTGCGGACGGCGGCCTCGTCGTGGTCGGTGAGCCCGTCGGGTTCGAGCCGGCCGCGGTAGAAGGCGCGGGCCCAGGTGTCGGACGGGTAGTCCGTGACGAACTGGCGGCGGGTGGGCGGCTCGGCGTGCCCGTACTCGTCGGCGCTGAGCTCGGTGACGCCCGGCGCGAAGGTGTCGCCCCGGGTGCCGGCCCAGGTGACGTGGTAGCCGGCGTCCCGCAGGATCCGCAGCAGGTTGGGCTCGTCGGCCTGGAGGAGGTGGGTGAGCGTGCGGTGGCCGCGGACGTGCGGGTACCAGCCGGTGAGGAACGAGGCGCGGCTCGGCGAGCAGACCGGGTGCTGCGCGTAGGTCTGGCCGAAGACGGTGCCGCGGTCGGCGAGGGCGTCGAGGTGCGGGGTGCTGGCCAGGTCGTTGCCGAACCTGCCGAGCGCGTCGGCGCGCAGCTGGTCGGGCACGATGATGACGAAGTTGGGCCGCTGGGCGTCGGCCGTCGGGTCGTTGGTCGTGGGGGCGTCGGTCGTGGGGGCGTCGGTCGTCATGACAGGTGGACCTCCCGGGAGAGCGGCAGCGCGTCGCTCGCGGTGCCGGCGTGTGCCGTGAACACGCCAGGCTCGTGGGACCAGCCGGCGCCGTCCCAGTGCGCGAAGGCGCGGCCCGGGATCGCGACCGGGACGTCCTCGGTGGCGCCGGAGTCGAGGTGGACGGTGGCGAAGCCGGCGAGCCAGCGGACGGGCCTGTCGAGGGCGCTCTCCCGGCGGGAGAGGTAGAGCTGGACCACCTGCTTGCCGGCGCGCGGGCCCGTGTTGGTGACGCGGACGGTGGCGGTGACGTCGGCGCCGGCGGCGATCCGGTCGGGCAGCGTCAGGGCGTCGAGGCGCCAGCTCGTGTAGCCGAGTCCGTGGCCGAAGGCGTAGGCGGGCGCGCGACCGGCGCGGAGCCAGGCGCGGTAGCCGACGTGCGGCCCCTCGGCGTAGTCGAGCCGGCCCTCGGCGTCCGGCCGGGTCTCGATGACCGGGACGTCGGCCTGTTCGGCCGGCCAGGTGGTGGGCAGCCGGCCGCCCGGCTCGCGGACGCCGAGCAGCAGCTCGGCGAGCGCGGCGCCGAACTCCTGCCCGGGGAACCAGGTGAGCAGCACGGCGGCCACCTCGTCGCGCCACGGCGTCAGCACCGGGCCGCCGGCGTTGACGACCACCACGGTGCGCGGGTTGGCGGCGGCGACGGCGCGGACCAGGTCGTCCTGGCGTCCTGGCAGGGCCAGGGTCTCCCGGTCCCGGCCCTCGGTCTCGGCGCGGTCGGTGGTGCCCACCACGACGACGGCGACGTCGGCGTCGCGGGCCGTCCCGGCGGCGCGGGCGATGGCCGCGTCCGGGTCGGCGAGCCTGGGCAGCAGGCCGAAGGCCAGCGACACCGAGCCGGTGCGGCCGGCGCGCGAGGTGAGGTCGTGGACGACCCGCAGCTCGACCTCGCGGCCGGCCTCCAGCGTGGTCTCGCCGGACGCGGTGGGCGGTACGAAGAGGCCGGCGCCGAGCCCGTCGTGCAGGCCGAAGTGGGCCTCGACCACGGGCTCGCCCTCGACGTACAGGGTGGTGTCGCCGACGCTGGCGACGGCGAGCCTGGTGGGGCCGCCGCTCGCCGGCCGGTAGCGGGTGGTGAGCTCCAGGGTGTGGCCGCCGGCCGCGCCGCCGCCGAACCAGAGCAGGTCGGTGGCGCGCCGGTCCTCGACGAGCAGCTCGGCGCCGTCCGCGTCGAGGAACCTGGCGCGCACGCCGGGCTCGCCGGTGGCGGGATTGGTGAGGGCGTGCAGCGGCAGCGGCACGGGGGCGTCGCTGATCACGGCGCCGATGTCGTAGGCGACGCGGGCGCCTGGCAGCGCGGCCCGCAGCCCGTCGAGCGGGGTGACGAGGGCGGTGGGGATCACGGTGGCGCTGCCGCCGCCCTGGGTGCGGGGGGTCTCGGCGGCCTGGCCGCTGACCGCGACCGAGCCGAGGTCCCCGGCGCGCCACGGCAGTTCGCCGCCGTGGTTGCGCAGCAGGACGGCGCCGGCCGCGGCGGCCTCGCGGGCGAAGTCGGCGGGCGGCACGGGCGGTTGGGGAGTGTCCGCGGGTTCGGCCCCGGCCAGCGCGCCGACCCGGGCGGCGAGCCGCAGCAGCCTGGCCACCTTGAGGTCGATCGCGGCCTCCGGGACCCGGCCCGCCAGGACGGCGGCGACCAGCCGCTCGCCCCACGGCCCGTTCGGCCCCGGCATGGCCAGGTCCTGGCGGGCGCGGGCGCTGGCCTCGGTGCTCTGCACGGCGGTCCAGTCGGAGACGACGAAGCCGTCGAAGCCCCACTCGTCGTCAAGCGGGCTGCGCAGCAGGTCGTTCTCGGTCATGGTGGCGCCGTTGACCGAGTTGTAGGCGGACATCACGCCCCACGCCCCGCCGTCGACCACGGCCGCCTCGAAGGGGGCCAGGTAGAGCTCGCGCAGCGTCCGCTCGTCGATCCGGACGTCGACGGTGTAGCGGTCGGTCTCCGAGTCGTTGGCGACGTAGTGCTTGGGCACGGCCGCCACCCCGTGCCGTTGCACGCCGCGCACGTAGCCGACGGCGAGGACGCCGGAGAGCGTCGGGTCCTCAGAGAAGCACTCGAAGTGCCGGCCGCCCAGCGGGCTGCGGTGCAGGTTGACGGTGGGCCCGAGGACCACGTGCACGCCCCTGGCCCTGGCCTCGTGGGCCAGGACCACGCCGTACCGCTCCGCGAACCCGGGGTCCCAGGTGGCGGCGAGCGAGGTGGCGGACGGCAGGTTGAGCGAGGGTCTCCGTTCGTCCCAGAACTCGCCGCGCACCCCGGAGGGGCCGTCGGAGAGCAGCATCGAGCCGAGGCCGACGGCGGGTTCCGCGGCGGTGCGCCAGAAGCTGGCGCCGGTGAGCAGGCGGACCTTCTGCTCCAGGGACAGCGCGGCGACGAGCCGCGCCTCCCGGGAGTCGTCGGGGCCGCCGGCCGGTCGCCGCACGTCGGGGCTTGCCTGGGTCATCGGGTTCCTTGTCGTGCTCGGGGGCCCGTGGTTCGGGCCGAGGTGGGGCGTGAGACGTGGGGGCGGTTCAGCCCCGGGCCTGGTTCTGGGGGCTCAGCAGACTCGGTGAAGTCCGGTGCCGTTCGGCCGCGCCCCCCGAGGGGCGCGGGGCAGTGTCGTTCTGGCGGCTTCGCCGCGTGGCGCGACGAGCCACGACGGGCCCGCGGATGCTCGCCCGCCTATCGCGGCTCTTCCCGCGGAGCGCTGAGGCGCAGCTCCCCTGGGAAGTGGCAGGCCGCGCCGTGCTCAGCCGGGCCGCCGATCGTCAGCACCGGGTCCCGTTCGGCGCAGATCGTGCGCTCCGGGTTGGCCAGCGGTCCGATCGGGCAGCGGGTGCGGAAGCGGCAGCCGGACGGCGGGTTCCTGGGGCTCGGCAGGTCGCCGCGGAGCACGATCCGCTCGCGTCCCGCGCCGACCTCGGGGGTCGGCACGGAGGACAGCAGCGAGACGGTGTACGGGTGCCGCGGGTCGGCGTAGAGCCGCTCGGCCGGTCCGGTCTCCACGATGCGGCCCAGGTACATCACGGCGACGCGGTCGCTGATGTGCCTGACCACGGCCAGGTCGTGGGCGATGAACAGGTAGCCGAGGCCGAGCCGGTCGCGCAGGTCGGCGAGCAGGTTCATGATCTGCGCCTGGATGGAGACGTCGAGCGCGGAGACCGGCTCGTCGAGGACCAGGCACTCGGGCTCGACGGCCAGCGCGCGGGCGATGCCGATGCGCTGCCGCTGGCCGCCCGAGAAGGCGTGCGGCAGCCGGTCGAGGTGGCGTTCGCCGAGGCCGACGAGGTCGAGGAGCTCGGCGGCCCTGGCCGCGCGGCGGGCGGCGGGCACGCCGCGCACCTCCAACGCCTCGTCGAGCACCTGGCGCACGGTGCGCCGTGGGTTGAGGGAGGCGTAGGGGTCCTGGAAGACGTACTGCACGCCCCTTCTGGCCTCGGCGGCCTCGCGGCGGGGCAGGGCGGCGACGTCCAGGCCGCGGATCCGGACGGCGCCGGCCGCCGGCCGGTTGATGCCGACGAGGGTGCGGGCGAGCGTCGACTTGCCGCATCCCGACTCGCCGACCAGGCCCAGGGTCTCGCCGGCGGCGACCCGCAGGCTGACGCCGTCGACGATGTACAGCGAGCCGCCGCGGCCGAAGGCGCGCCGGGTGCCGAGGTCGACCCGCAGGTCCTCGACCTCCAGGATGGTCCCGCCGATGGCGGGCCGTTCCGGGGCGGCGGCCTCGGCGGCCGCGTCGGCGCGTGCCTCGGCATCCGCCGCCGGGCGGCCGGCGGCGGTGGCCCAGCAGGCGGCCCGGTGCTCGGGGTCGGCCGGCAGCACGTCGAGGACCGGGGTCTCGGCGCGGCAGCGGTCGTGGGCGAGCACGCAGCGCGGGTTGAAGGCGCAGCCGGTGGGCAGCGCGGCCGGGTCCGGTGGCTGTCCCGGGATGGCGGGCAGCCGGCCGCCGGTCGGGGCGTCGAGCCGCGGCATGGCGCGCAGCAGGGCCCGGGTGTAGGGGTGGGCGGGGTCGGTGAACACGGCCTGCGCGGTGCCGGTCTCGACGATCCGGCCGCCGTACATGACGGCGACCTCGTCGCACAGCTCGGCGACGACGCCCATGTCGTGGGTGATCATCAGCACGGCGACGCCGGTGCGTTCGCGGAGTTCGGCGAGCAGCCGCAGGATCTGGGCCTGGATGGTGACGTCGAGCGCGGTGGTGGGCTCGTCGGCGATCAGCAGGTCGGGGTCGCGGGCGAGGGCCATGGCGATGACGACGCGCTGCCGCATGCCGCCGGAGAACTGGTGCGGGTACTCGCCGGCGCGCCGTTCGGGGTCGGGGATGCCGACCATGTCGAGGAGTTCCACGGCGCGGCGCCTGGCCGTGGCGCGGCCCTCGCCGTGCACGATCAGGGCCTCGGCGACCTGCTGCCCGACGGCGATCACGGGGTTGAGGGAGGCCTGCGGGTCCTGGAAGACCATGGCGATGCGGTCGCCGCGGATGGCGCGCATCTCGCGTTCCGGCAGGGTGAGCAGGTCGGTGCCGGCGAATCTGACACTGCCGGCCGAGGTGCGGCCCGGCTCCGGCACCATCCGCATCAGGGCGCGGGCGGTGATGGACTTGCCGGATCCGGACTCGCCGACCAGGCCGGTGATCCGGCCGCGCCTGATGCGCAGCGAGACTCCGTCGACGGCGGTGACGGGGCCGCCGTCCGTGTCGAAGGTGATCCGCAGGTCGCCGGCGTCCAGCAGGACGTCGGTCTTCTCGACGGGGGACGCCGTCGTCAGTGCTTCGGTCATTTCCGGGTCACCGCCTCGTTGAGCGCGTCGGAGAGCAGGCTGAAGGCGAGTGCCAGCAGCAGGAGGACGAGGGTCGGGCCCAGCACGTAGACGGGCGCGTAGGACAGGAAGCGGACCCCGGTGTTGAGCAGGGTGCCGAGGGAGGGCTGCGGGGGCTGGATGCCGAGGCCGACGAGGGAGAGGCCGGTCTCCAGGAAGATCGCGACCACCATGGCGATGGCGGTGTGCACGATGATCGGGTCGATGGCGTTGGGGAGGATGTGCCGGAGCAGCACCCGCCACCTGGGGACGCCGAGGACCCGGGCGGCCAGCACGTACTCGCGCTGTTCCTGGGTGAGGAGCGCGGCCCTGGCGAGCCGGCCGTAGCCGGGGAGCAGCACGATCACGATGGTGATGAGCAGCGCGGTGGAGCCGGGTTCGAGGATCAGGGCGATGACGATGCCGAGGACGAGCCCGGGGAAGCCGAGGATGATGTCGAAGACGCGCTGGAGGAACATGCCGAGCGGGCGGGAGAGTCCGCCGGCGATGCCGAGCAGGGTGCCGAGGACCATGGCGATCGGCACGCCGACGAAGAGCAGCACCAGGTCGGAGCGGAGCCCGAAGAGGGTGCGGACGAAGATGTCGCGGCCGAGTTCGTCGGTGCCGAAGGGGTGGGCGAGCGAGGGGTCGGCGAAGGTGTTGCCGGTCTGCTGGTCGTAGCCGTCGCTGAACGCCGGCACCAGCAGGGCGGTCAGCACCAGCGCGACGACGAGCGAGGCGCCGACGATGCCGCGGGGGCGGCGGAACGCGAGGAGGTAGCGGCGCCAGCCCTCGTGGCGGCGGGCGGCGGCCTTCTTCGCTTCGGCCGGCGCGAGCGCCGGCGCCGGCGGGGCCGCGGGGTCACCGGTGAGGCTCATCGGGTGCCCTCCAGTCTGATGCGGGGGTCGAGCAGCGACAGGCCGACCTCGGTGAGCAGTTGGAGCAGGACGGCGATGCCGACGGCGAGCAGGATCAGCGCCTCGATGACGAGGTAGTCGCGCTGTCCCGAGCTGGTGACGGCGAGGCTGCCGAGGCCGTTGCGGGCGAAGATCGCCTCGATGACGATGGCGCCGCCGAGCAGGTCGCCGAGCCGCATGCCGAGCGAGACCAGGGCGCTGGCCAGCGAGTTGCGCAGCACGTGGCGGACGGTGACGCGGCGGGCCGAGGCGCCCTTGGCGATCGCGGTCTGCACGTACTCCTCGCCGCGGGCCTGCCGCATGGCGCTCTGGATGAGCCTGGCGATGGAGGCGGCCTGGGGCAGGGCGAGCGCGAAGGCGGGCAGCAGCAGGTACTGGATGCCGATCTCGGCGTCGTCGAACAGCGACACCTCGCCGCTGACCGGCAGCACCTGCCAGGCCACGCCGAGCAGCAGGGCGAGCAGCAGGCCGGTGAGGAAGGCGGGGGTGGCGAGCAGGGTGGTGCAGGTGAGGTCGAGGAGCGACCTGGCCCAGGGGCGGCGGCTGGAGCCGGCGGCGACGCCGAGCAGCAGCCCGATGGTGATCATGAAGAGGGCGGCGAACATGGCGAGTTGCACGGTGCTGCCGACCCGGTCGCCGATGAGGTCGGTGACCTCGCGTCCTGTGATGTAGGAGGTGCCGAAGTCGCCGCGGAGCACGCCGCCGAACCAGCCGAGGTACTGGCTGACCAGGGGCTCGTCGAAGCCGAGGTCGGCGCGGATCGCGGCGATCTCCTCGGGTCCGGCGTCCGGCCCGGCCACGGCGGCGGCGGGATCGCCTGGCGCCATCCGGGGCAGCAGGAAGGCGAGCACGGAGGTGGCGAAGAGGACGAGCAGCGCTGAGGGGATCCGGCGGATCAGGAATCTGGTCATGATCACACCACGTATGTGTCGTCGAAGATGAACGAGCCGAGGAAGGTCTGCCGCACGTCCTGGACCCGCTTGGAGCGGACGATGGTGGACTGCGCGGTGGCGATGCTGATGTTGAACGCCTGGTCGAGCATGTAGCCGCCGAGCGCCTGGACGGCGGCCGCCCGCTGGTCGGGCGCGGCGCTGGCGGCGCCGGCGACGAGTTCGGTGTACTCGGCCGTGGTGAATTGCGAGGGGTTCTGCTCGGCGGAGAACGCGGGGTGGGTCGCGAAGGTGGCCGCCGACAGGTCGGATATGCCGTAGCCGTTGATGAACAGCTGGCCCAGGTTGCCCTCGACCTGGCGGCTGTTGTACTCGACGGGGTCGAGGACCTGGGTCCGCACCCGGAGCCCGGCCTCCTCCAGGTTGTAGCGGACGATCTGGGCGGTGCTCTGCACGGCCTGGATGGGCGTGGTGACGATGGCCACCTCGGTGCGGGCGGCGCCGGCGTCCCTGATCAGGTCCCTGGCGCGGTCCGGCTGGTAGTCGAAGGTGTCCGACTGCTCCTGGCTCCAGCCGACCTCCTTCTGGCTCCACCACAGGCTGGTGGGCCGGCCGTAGCCGGCGAAGACCTGGTCGGCGATGCGCTCGCGGTCGATGGCGTAGCCGACGGCCCTGCGTACCCGGATGTCGTCGAACGGGGGGCTGGTGACGTCCATGCCGATCGCGTAGTCGACGGTGACGCCGGCGTTGATCTCGTAGCGGCCGTCGGTGGAGACGCCGCGGGCGTCGAGCGGGGCGGCGCCGTAGGCCATGTGGGCCCGGCCGCTGCGGATGGCGGTGATCAGCGCGGTGGGGTCGGTGATGGTCGGCTGCTCGACGCGGTCCAGGTAGGGCCGCTCGGGGACGCGGTAGTCGTCGTTGCGGACCAGGGTGAGCCCGGATCCGGGGTTCCAGGTGCCCCAGCGGAAGGGCCCGGTGCCGACCATGGCGCTGCCGTCGGGGATGCCGTCGGCGGTCTCCTCGTCGAGGATGGTGGCGAGTTCGAAGGCGTCGAACAGGTTGCTCGCGGGGCGGCTGAGCCGGATGCGCAGCGCGTGGTCGCCGTCGGCCGTCATGTCGGTGATCAGCGAGGTGACGGCGCGGGCCTGGGACCTGGCCGCCGGGTCGGCCGACCTGGTCAGCGAGAACATGATGTCCCGGGCGGTCATCGGGCGGCCGGTGTGGAACCGGACGTCGTCACGGAGGTTCAGCGCGACGGTGGTGCCGCCGTCGCGGATCTCCCAGTCGGTGGCCAGCAGCGGCTGGGGGGTGCCAGAGGAGTCGTAGGCGGTCAGGGTCTCGAAGACCAGGCGGCGCCAGACCACCGAGTTGGCGTTGTGCGCCTGGACGCTGTCGGGTTGGGCGTCGACGTTGATCGCGACGATGAGCGTGCCGCCCCTGCGGGCCCCGCCGCCGCCCGAGGCGCCGCGCGCCTCGTCCACCGCGAGGCGACAGCCGCTCGCGGTCGCCAGGCCGAGGCCGGCGAGGCCGAGAAGTGTGCTGCGCCGGGTGACGCCCCCGGCTGTTCGATCGACTCTCATGGGCTTCCTGTCTCTCCATCCGCCGTCGTTGGCGGCACCACCCAGCGTCGGTGGGTGGCGTGGGAGCACTGTAGACCCAGAAACCAATCATGTGAATGGTTTGTTGCGGGTTCTTTTCCGGGGGCCCATCGCGGTGCGAACTAGGACAGTCCGTGCAGATAATCATCCATGAAGCGGGCGAACACCCCGGCCAGGTCCACCGCCTCGGGCACCAACAGCCACTGGGTCTGGAGGCCGTCCATCGCGGCCATGATCACGGTGGCCGCCACCGACACGTCGACGTCGGCCCGGATCACGCCCTCCACGTCGCGGGCGTGCCGCAGATAGCCGGCCACCCGGTCCCGCAGCAGCAGGAAGCGCTCGGCGAAGTACGGCTGCGCCGGATGCTCCCCGCCCACCGACTCGCCGCGCAGCACCGTGTAGAGCCGCACCAGGCCCACCTGGTTCGCGTTGAGCTCCATCAGGTCGACCAGCCGCCGCAGCGCGACCGTGCCGTTCTCCTCGGCGAGCGCCCGGTTGAACGCGGACTGCTCGGCGTCACGCAGCCGCAGCACCTCGGTGAGCAGGTCGTCCTTGTTCCGGAAATGGTGCAGCAGCCCGGCCTGGCTGAGGCCCACGGCCTCCGCGATCTCCCGCATCGACGTGCTCCGGTAGCCCTGCTCGGCGAAGGCGCGCAGGGCGGTGCGCACGATCTCCTCGCGGCGGGCCTTGCCCTTGGCGTAGCCGCGGCGCCCGGGTGTGGCGCGGTCGTCCGAGGGTGACTGTTCGACAGGCATGCGAAGAACGGTAACCGGCCCGGCAACGGCCCTTGACGTGGCCGAACGGCCCGATCTATGTTCATCCGCACATATGTGCAAGCGCACACAGGGAGCGCGATGAAGCTCGAACAGGTCCTGCTCCGGCTGCTGGCGACCCGCCCCTACAGCGGCTACGACCTGCGGAAATGGCTGGCCGCCGACGGCCAGTTCGTGGGCTCCAAGGTCCACCACAGCCAGATCTACCGCGCCCTGGCCAGGATGCGGGAGGCCGGCCTGGTCGAGGACCGGATCGACCCGCGGGACGGCCGCCCCGACGCCCGGGTCCACCGGCTCACCGAGCGCGGCAGGCAGGCCCTCCGCGACTGGCTCGACTCCCCCTACGAGCCCACCAGCCGCTTCCACGACTCCGACTTCGTCAACCGCTTCCTGCTCACTGCCGCGCTCGACCGCGAGGCGGCCATCCGCCTGGTGACCACGGAACTCGACCACCGCACCGAGCAGATCGCCAGGAACCGCGACCGGGACCGCGCCATCCGCTTCGAGGACCCGCTCCCCGGCCTCGACCCCGCCCGCCACCAGGCCGCCGCCGACCTCGTGCACGGCTACGGCGCCGGCGCCGTCGACTGGTGGGTCGCCTGGCTCCGCGACGTGCTCCGCCGGCTGGAGGAGGACGACCTCGCCCCGGCGCCACCCGTCACCCCCCTTCCCCCGCAGGAGCGCCCGTGAAAGCCATCATGGTGATGTTCGACAGCCTCAACCGGCACCTGCTGCCGCCGTACGGGGCCGACTGGACGCACGCCCCCCACTTCGCCCGGCTCGCCGAGCGCACCGTCACCTTCGAGAACGCCTACGCCGGCTCGCTGCCCTGCATGCCGGCCCGCCGCGAACTCCACACCGGCCGGCACAACTTCCTGCACCGGTCCTGGGGCCCGCTCGAACCGTTCGACGACTCGATGCCGGAACTCCTGCGGCAGGCCGGCGTCCACACCCACCTCACCAGCGACCACCCGCACTACTGGGAGGACGGCGGCGCCACCTACCACGGCCGGTACTCCACCTGGGAGTTCTTCCGCGGCCAGGAGGGCGACCCGTGGAAGGGCCAGGTCGCCGACCCGCCGATGCCCAGAGACCTCAAGGAGGTGCGCCGCCCCGGCTACCGACAGGACTGGGTCAACCGCCAGCACCTGCCGACCGAGGAGGTCCACCCGCAGACCCTCACCTTCGACGCCGGCGTCGAGTTCGTCCGCACCAACGCCGCGGCCGACCGCTGGTTCGTCCAGATCGAGACCTTCGACCCGCACGAGCCGTTCTTCTCCCACAAGCGGTACAAGGACCTCTACCCGCACGACTACGCCGGGCCGCACTTCGACTGGCCCGACTACAAGAAGGTCGCCGAGAGCGGCGCCGAGACCGACCACGCCCGCTACGAGTACGCGGCGCTGCTCTCCATGTGCGACCGCTCGCTCGGCCGGGTCCTCGACCTGATGGACGAACTCTCGCTCTGGGACGACACCCTGCTGATCGTCAACACCGACCACGGCCTGCTGCTCGGCGAGCACGGCTGGTGGGGCAAGGGCGTGCTGCCCTGGTTCGACGAGCTGGTCCACCTGCCGCTGTTCGTCTGGGACCCGCGGGTCGGCGCCGCCGGCGAACGCCGCTCCTCGCTGGTGCAGACGATCGACCTGGCGCCCACCCTCCTCGAGTTCTTCGACGTGCCGCGCCCGGCCGACGTGCGGGGCCGCCCGCTCCGCGACACCCTCGCCGACGACACCCCCGTCCGCGAGGCCGGCCTCTTCGGCAGCTTCGGCGGCCACGTCAACGTGACCGACGGCCGCCACGTCTACCTGCGGGCCTGCGTCGACGACTCCAACGCGCCGCTCAACGAGTACACCCTGATGCCCACCCACATGAAGGCCAGGTTCTCCCCCGCCGAACTCTCCGACATCCGGCTGGTCGAACCCTTCGACTTCACCAAGGGCGTCCGGCTGATCAGCGTGCCTGGCCACTCGATGATCAACACCGCCGCGTTCGGCACCCTGCTGTTCGACCTCGCCACCGACCCCGAACAGCGCACCCCCCTGGTGGACGACGAGGCCGAGCTGCGGATGGCCGAACTCCTCGTCCGACTGCTCCACGAATCCGAGGCCCCCGCCGACCAGTTCACCCGCCTCGGCCTCCCGGCCGAAGGCCCGGTCGGCCCCGAACACCTCCTGGCGCGCGCCCAACGCGAACGCGGCGCGACCACGCTGCGCGCGCTGCCGCCGGTCGAGGAGTTCCCCGAGAGCCGCCTCTCGGTCCGCACCCCGGTCGCCGAACTGACCGCCGACCCCGCCGCGTCCGAGATCCTCCGCCGCCACCTCCCGGGCGTCACCGACACGGAGAACCTCCAGTTCATGGCCACCATCTCCCTGATCGGCCTGGCCACCCTCCCGGTCGCCCGGGTCTCCGTCGCCCAACTCCACACCATCGCCGACGAACTGGCCGCACTCGACGCGACGCGCGCCTGACGATCGCCCGCCCCGCCCCTCGAACGGCGCGCCCGCGGCCGAGGCGCGCCGTCCCGGGCCTACAGCGTCATGCCCGGGAGGGGTCACGAGAGCGCGGCGTACGCTCGCCGGCATGGTCTACGTCGAACTTCCCGAGATCGGCCTCGAAGGGGAGTGGTCGGTCAGCGACGCGGAACGGACAGTGGCGGCGCGGCTGCTGCCGATGCTTCCGGCCGCTCCGGCTCCCCGTGCCGACGCGTCCACCCGATGGCGGATCGTGGACACCACGCTGCGCACGGTCCTGGAGGTGACTCGCGACAGCGGGACCGTGCTGTTCGGTGGCCGGAAGGGGGTCCAGGAGGAGCCCGGCAGGGTGGACATGATCGGCATGCCGTTCGTCATCGCCAGGCTGTTCGCGCATATCGAGGACTCCCACCGGGTCCGCGGCGCGAACGGGGGCGCGGCGGCGGCGAACGCGTATCTGGCCGACTGCCTCACCCGGTTGGAGCCGGAGGTGGCCGAGCTGCGGCGGTTGCTGGCGCAGGCCGCGGCACCAGACGTTGAGGCGTAGGGAGTGTCACGAGCACCAGAACGGCGGCCCCACGGCGGTGTTCGTCGAACCGGTTCACGAGCCGGACGCGTCCGCCCTCGACCGGTTCCCGCACGGCATCCGCCGGTGCTGGCCGCTGGTCCAACCGATCACCGCCGAGTCCGTCATCGGCTGCCTCGACCGTGAACTCGGCTATCCGGACAGCGGGCTGAATCCACGCCGGCCGCACTGGTTCATCCACGACCGCTCGGCGGTCTCCGAAAGCACGGCTCGCGGCGACGCCCCACACCCGGCCGGCGACCAGACACTCGACGTCGTGGACCCGGCCTACGCGTCCGGTGGACGGGTCTTCGACCAGCTCACCGATCAGCTCGTGCCCGGCCCACCGCACACCGGTGTCCGGCCTCACCGCGCCGGCGTCTTTCCACGCTTCCACGGGCAGATCGTCGAATGGTCGTCGCCCGTCACGATCTTGTTGTCGCAGTACGAGCACGTGACCGGCTCGGCCGACTGGACGACGCCTTCAAGCCCGGTGACGATGGTGACGGTCTTCTCGGGGCCAGGCTCCACGGGGCGGACTGACGACTCAGCCATGCCACGTCACCGCCCGTCGGCCCAGGGCTCGTTCGGCCGGGCTGACGAGGATGGGCCCCGGTTCCCCCCGGAATCGCCGCATGGCCTGGGTGGCCAGGAACCTCGGGATGCGAATCGCGTCCCACCCGCCGCGGATCGCGGTAGCCGTCCTGGGCATGGGTGTGGTCGTCACGGGCGCCTCCGCCGACTGGGATGGTGCCGTGACCGTAGGGCCGTTCAGGGCCCGGAACCCGAACTGTCAGCTCGGGTGTACTGGGCGCTCGGGTATCAGCTCACGCCCAGCCGGGCGGCGAGCGCCACAGTCTGTTTCCGGTAGGTGGGTCTGACTCGCTGAACGAGACGCCGGACCATACCGATCGCCTCCGGAGTGCGTGCCAAGTCTTCCGGCGCGTCGTGCTGGAGGTCGATCAGGTGCACCAACACGGCGGCGTCCTCGCGTCGTTGGTCGTAGCATCCAGCGACGTGCAGCGCGAAGGTGAATCGCCGTTCCAGGGACGGAAGGTTACCGGTGTCCACGTCGTCCGCGACCCGCAGCGCCTCGGCTGTCTGCCCGGCCTCCATCTCGATGGACAGTGCGTGCAGGCGCACGTTGGTGGGGCCGAACACCGTGTAGCCCGTGTTTCCCTCGCCGACGGTGTCGCCCAAGGAGGCTGTCCTCTCCAGGAGTTCGCGGGCTTCCCACCAGCGGCGCCGGCGGGCGAGGCCGACCACGGCCACCAGTTGGAGGGCGCCCTTCATTGCCAGAACCTCTTGGGAGGCAGGCACTCCGGACAGTTGCTCGATGCCCTCGTGAGCGACCTGTTCAGCGGCCTCCGGCTGCCTGTCGCCGAGCAGGATGTGTCCGAGGTTCCAGTGCGCGGTGGCGATCCTTACCGGGTCGTCGGCCTCTTGCGCGGCACGCAGTGCGCGGTCCGCCACCATGAGGGACAGGTCCGTCCTTCCGGTGCGCCGGCAGTAGGAGCGCAGCAGCGCGTAGAGGTCGGCGGCGCAGCACAGCACTTCGTTGTGTGCGGTGGCCTCGCCTGGCGAGCGGTAAGCCGTTCTGGCTGTCTCGACGTCGCGGATGAGGTCCGGCAGTATGCCCGCTGCCTGGCTGAAACGGTCGCCGGCCGTCTGCCAGATCTGCCACGCGGCCTCGACCCGTTCCCGTAGCGCGTCCGGCCGGACTGGCTCGGCTTGTGGCGTGCCCCCGTATCCGAGGAGAGCGTGAGCGATCGCGGGCGCGATGGACGGGGTGGCCGCCGCCGACGTCTCCTTCTCCCCCAGTAAGTGGGCGAGCGGTGTGCCCAGTTCGCGTCCGATGGCGTGGAGCACGTCGATCGACGGCACCTTCAGGCCACGCTCGATCTGCGAGAGGTAGTCGACCGTGATCCCACACAGTCCGGCCACCGCCACCTGAGTGCGCCCCTGCCGCTCGCGCGCAGCCCGTACCCTCTGACCGATGGGTGACCGTGGTGGTGCGCCCATGCGTTTCCCCTCCACCGGCATTCCTCGCCGTCAGCGTATCGGCACTGACGGTGACGAGGGGCGTCATCGCACCGACGCGACACCTGAGGACCGAATGCGGCTCGTGCTCTGGGACATCGACCACACCCTCGTCGACATGCGCGGCGTCGGCGGCCGGCTCTTCGCCGAGGCGTTCGAGCACGCACTCGGGACCCCGCAGCGGGAACGGATCCGCATCGACGGGCTCACCGACCCGGTGATCTTCCGCGAGACGGCCGAGGCGCACGGCATCTCCAGCACCCCCGCCGACCTGGAGCGATTCGCGCTACGACTCGCCGAACTCCACCACACGCGCATGCCCGACATCCGTGAACAGGGCCACGCCCTGCCCGGTGCGGCCGCCGCCCTCGCCGCCCTCGCCGCCGAGCCCGACGTGCGGCAGACCGTCGTGACCGGCAACCTCCGTGCCACGGCCAAGGTGAAACTGGCGGCCTACGGGCTCGACGGTCCCATCGGCTGGGACGCCGGCGCCTACGGAGAGGACGCCGACGAGCGAGCCGGACTGGTACGCCGAGCCTTGGCGCGCGCCGCCGCGCGATGGGGAAGCATCGACCCTGCCGAAGTGACCCTGTTCGGCGACACGCCAGCGGACATGATCGGCGCGGTGGCCGCCGGTGTCCGCGCCATCGGTGTAGCCACCGGCCGGAGCACCGAAGCGGACCTCGGCCGGGCCGGTGCGGCGGCCACGCTCCCCGATCTCGGCTCAACCCAGGCTGTCGTCAAGGCCGTCCAGCGACAGGCCGGCTGACGCCGGTTCCCTGGTGCGCGTTCGCGGCGGGCCCAGCCGGCGGGCTACGCCCGGTGGCGCGTTCGCTCTCGCCGGCACAGCCCTGGAGACAGGACTCCGTTACCGTTCCGGGCACACCATCGAACGTGCTCGCCAAGGAGATTCGCCATGCGCGTGGGGATCACCGGCCATCGAGGGCTGCCGACTGACGTGGCTCGTAGGGTGCGCGACGCCATCCACGCGGACCTCGGGCGCTACGCGCCCGAATCGCTGGTCGGCGTCTCGTGCGTCGCGGACGGCCCCGACGCGTGGTTCGCCCGCGCCGTGCTCGACCTCGGCGGCCGGATCGAGGTCGTGATCCCGGCCGACGCCTACCGGGCCGGCCTGCCGGACTGGCACCACGCCGAGTACGACGCGCTGGTGGCGGCGGCCGTGGCGATACACAGGACCGGCCTTACCGACTCGGACTCGCAAGCCCATATGGCCGGCAGCGAAGTCCTCGTCGGCCTGGTCGACCACCTCGTCGCCGTATGGGACGGACAACCCGCCCGCGGCTACGGCGGAACCGCCGACGTCGTCTCCTACGCGCAGCGCACCGGCGTACCGATCCGTGTTCTCTGGCCGGCGGGGGCCACCCGCGACTGAGTTCCCCGCCAGGGAGGTGAATCGGACGCTGCCGGGCGACGGTCAGCGGATTCCGCAGCGGGCCGCCAGCCCTCGTAGTTCGGGGGCCGTTCGGCCGGAGACCAGCATCCCTGAGAGCAGTAGGCGGACGCCCGGCCTGGCGTGGGTCTCCTCGGGCCAGTGATGCTCAGCACCCAGCAGCGCGCGCACGGACTCGTCACGCAGGCCGAGTTGGGCAAGCACGTTCGCCAGATCGGTGGAGAACCAGCATCGTCGTTCCGCGGTGGGCAGTTGGGCCAGCGCGACAGCTCGGGCCGCGGCCAGGGCCGCTCCCGGGCCCCTACCTGGTCACCGGCCCGAGCGGCGGTGTACGCGGCGGACTGTACGAGCGGCCCGCGCTCGGCGCGGCCGGCCGGGCCCACGGTGGCGAGTTCGGGCTCGTCGGCGGCGGACAACGCGATGGTCATCGCCTCTCGGTGCCAGGAGGCCCTTCGGGCGAGGACGGCGAGCCGCCGCGTGGCCGCCGCCGATCACCCGGGGTAGGCGGTGGTGAGGGCTGCACAGCGGCAGCCGTCGAAGTCCGCGGCCGAGGTCGCCGCCGGCGGCCGAGGCCGCCGTGGCCGCGATCCAGACACGCTAGGTGCGGGCAGGCCCGGAAACGCGGACGTCGCGGGCGGCACCGTCCTCGGGAGTCGGGGCAGCCGTCAGCCGGTGGTTCGTGACGGCGACGTGGTGCGTGGGCGATGGGCTCGAACGTCCACAGGGCGTCCATCGGGATCGCGAGCCGTCATCGTCCACTGCGTGGGCAGTGTCTCGATCCCTCCGACCGGCCACCCGGCGCCCAGGATGTGTTCGCGCACCTCACACAGTTGCGCGTATGTTCCCACGCGCAGCCCCCATCCGGCCTTCCCGAGGGGATCGAGATCAGTGGTCGGGGCGGTAGCGGTTTCGACGATCATCAGGTGGTCGTCCCCGCCGACATCGATGACCGCGATCCGAGGATCAGAAGCGGTGGCGGCGCGCTCGAAAGCGAGCGCTGCTCCGAGCAACTCCGTGTAGTACGTCACGAGCCGGTCGAGGTCGGTCGTGGACAGAGTCAGATGGTTGATTCCGAGGAGATCGGGCATGGTGGGCCAACTGTAGTGCAGCCGCTGGACGGCAACTGGGACGCGATGGGGATGTGGTGACACCGAGGCCGACCTCGGCCGGGCCGGGTCGGCGCGGCCGCCACGTTCCCCTGTCTCGCGTCGACCCAGGCTGTCGTCAAGGCCGTCCAACGGCCGGCCGGCTGACGCCGGTTCCGGCGCGCGCTCGCGGCGGGACCGACCGTCGGGGCTACGCCCCGAGCCACGTGTCGAGCCAGGCGAACGCCTCGTCCTGCATATCGGCAGTGAAGACGTGCCCGTGGTCGGGCCACACCTTGGTGACCAGCCGGTCGCCCGCGCGCTGGGAGTCCCAGACGGCGCGCATCTTGTCGAAGGCGCCGGTCACGCCCTCGGGTGGGAACAGGCCGTCCTGGCCGCCCGCGTGGAACAGCGCGGGGCGCGGGGCGGCGAGGGAGGCGATGTCCGGGATGTCGAGGTGGCGGTAGAGGCCGGGGTGGAGCATGTGGAAGGCGGACTGGCCGCGCAGCGTGTTGTTGCCGGGGACCATCATCTCCTTGAGCGTGGTCATCCAGCAGACGGCGACCGTGGCGCTGATGTCCCGGGACAGGGCGGCGAGTTGCCAGGCCCGGTAGGCGCCCATCGAGAAGCCGAGCGCTGCCACCCGGTCGCCGTCGACCTCCGGCAGGGAGGCGAGGAACGCCGCCGCGCGGACGTCCTCGTGGGCGGTGAGGCCGGCGAGCGAGGAGCCGAGGTTGTAGAAGTTGGCGGCCAGCGCCTGCTGGTCCTCGTAGGTGAGCGGGCCCCGGTCGGACCAGCCGAGCGTGTCGACGGCGAGCACCGCGTAGCCGCGCGCGGCCAGTTCGTCGCCGACGAAGCGGCCGCTGAAGTACCGCGCGGACCATGCCTCGGCCGAGGCGAGGCGGGCCTCGTCGCCCCAGGGGCGGATCAGCTTCTCCTTGCCGATGTCGAACCTGGAGCCGTGGTCGTGCAGGAGGAGCACCGCGGGGAACGGCCCCCTGCCGTGCGGCAGGAGCAGCAGGCCGCGGGCGCGGCCGTAGTGGGTGAGGGTGAACTCCACGGTGCGGCGCAGGTAGCGGTCACCGCGCTGCTCATCGACGGTCGCCGGCCGGAACGGGACGTCCTCCCGGGTGCGGGGGCGTAGGAGCGCGGCCTCGACCTGGCCCCTGGCCGCCGCCCGCCAGGCGCGGAAGTCCCGGATCCGCGAGTTCCCCCAGGCGAGCGGGAAGGTCAGCTCGTCCTTCAGGCGCTGGTAGAAGGCGGGGAGCACCCGCTCCGTCAGCCCCAGGCCCCCGGAGACACCGGCCGTGGCCGGTGCGGTGGCGGAGGCGGCAGAGGCACCGGCCGTGGCGGCGGAGTGGGCCGCGGCGTCGGGGATGAGGAGCGGGGAGAGCGACGGGAGTTGGGCGAGCGAGACGAACGTGCGGCGCTTCATTTCACCTGTCCTCAGGAGCGGACGAGCGTACGGGTGCCGCCACCGTAAGCGCTTACTCCGCCACGTCAAGGCTACCGGCGGGTACGCGCGTTGCCGGCGGGGACTCGTCTTCCGTCTCCGACTCCTCGGTCACCACCCCGAGGAGAGCCGCACGGACCGGATCAACTACGCCGAGGACCCGCGGTCCAACGCCGAGATCAACAGCATCGGCGAGGAGACCGGCTACTGCCCCGCGCCCGGCCAGTAGCCTCGCCGGGCGCCGCCCCGCGAAAAGCGGTTGCCGTCCCGGTGGGCCGCGGAGACGATCGCGGCATGGTTTTCTCCTCCCCGGCCGACGGCCGCGCCGGCATCGACGCGGCGCTGGTGCGGCGGCTGATCGCCGCCCAGTTCCCGCGGTGGCGCGACCTGCCGGTGACCCCCGTCGCGGTGGACGGCTGGGACAACCGCACCTACCGGCTCGGCGAGGACCTGACGGTGCGCCTTCCCACGGCGGCCGGCTACGCGCCCGCCGTCGCCAAGGAGAACCGGTGGCTGCCGGTGCTCGCACCGTTGCTGCCCGTCCCCGTGCCGCCGATCGTGGCGCGCGGCCTGCCGGGCGAGGGCTATGCCTTCGACTGGTCGATCCGTCGTTGGCTGGCGGGCGAGGTCGCCCGCCCCGAACGCATCGCCGACCCGCGGGAGTTCGCCACCGCCCTGGCCGGGTTCCTGCGCGCGCTGTGGCGCGCGGACGCCTCGGAAGGGCCGGCGGCGGGAGCCCACAGCTTCTACCGTGGCGCGCCGCTTACCCACTACGACGACGAGACCCGCCGCACCCTGTCCGCGCTGGCGGGGCGTGTCGACGCCGACCGGGCCGCCGCCGTCTGGGACGCCGCGCTGAAGGCGGAGTGGCGGGGGCGGCCGGTGTGGTTCCACGGCGACATCGCCGCCAACAACCTCCTGGTCAGGGACGGCCGGCTGGCCGCCGTCATCGACTTCGGCACCTCGGGCGTCGGCGACCCGGCCTGCGACCTGGTCATCTCCTGGACGATGCTGGCCGGCGAGAGCCGGGACACGTTCCGCCGGGCCGTGGGCCAGGACGAGCCGATGTGGGCGCGGGCCCGCGGCTGGGCCCTGTGGAAGGCGCTGATCAGCCTGGCCCAGCACCTCGACACCGACCTGGAGCAGGCCGCCGAGCACCGCCGCGTCGTCGACCGGGTGCTGGCCGACCACGACCTGTTCGGCTGACCCGCCTCGGCGGCCGTCAGCAGTTCTGACGGGGAGCGCCCGCGGAGCGGGTGAGGACGGCCGCCGTCTCGCGGAGGGCGGCCCGCGCCTCCGGCGTCAACGGCGTGAGCAGGCCGATGAGTTCGCCGGTGACGTCCCGGTGGAAGGCGAGCGCGGAGCGCCGCCCCTCGTCGGTCAGGACCACCTGCACGGCGCGTCGGTCGCCGGGCACGAGTGTGCGCTCGACCAGGCCGCGTTGGGTCGCGCGGTCGACGAGCCCGGTCAGGTTGGCCTTCCCCACCCCGAAGAGGCGGGCGAGTTCGGCCATGCCGTGCGGCCGCTCCGCCAGCACGCACAGCATCCGCCCCTGCACCGGCGTCAGTTCGTGGCGGTCGGCCACCCGGGCGAAGGTGTCCCGGATCACCCCGGAGAGCTGGACCAGGGCCAGGGTGTCGGCGGCCTCCTCGGGCGTCGAGTGCGTCGAGGGCGTCGAGGGCGTCGAGGAGGTGGAGGGGTCGGCCGGCGGCTCGGCTCCGCTCCGGGCCGGTTCCCCGCTCCCGGAGCCGACTGAGCGTGGGGCGGACATGGGCGCCATGATACATCCCGGCAACCATTCATCACATATACTATCTACTGAACGTACTAACCTCGCCCGTCCGAGACCGCCGAAGGCACCCCATGAACGCCACCCACGACCGCGACGGCACGCCCCTGGCCGCCGCCGACGCCTATTTCGACGCCTGGCGGACCAACCGTCCGGAGGCCCTCGCCGAGGTGCTCGCGCCCGATGTCCTGGTCAACGGCCCGCTGGGCCGGATCGACGGCGCGACGCGGTACCGGTCCGTGCTGGCCAGGATCTTCGACCTCACCGACCGGCTCGCCCTCCGCAGGCGCTGGGTGGACGGCGCCGACGTCATGACGTGGTTCGACCTGCACCCCCGCGGCGGCGCCGAGCCGTTCCCGGTGGCCAGTTGGCTGCACGTCGAGCACGGCCGGATCGCCCGCGTCGACGTCACCTTCGACCTCGGCAGGCTGCTGCGGGCCGGCGACCCCCGCGACGGCCCAGCCACCTAGGAGCCAGGACCCAGCCGGGCGCCGGCGAGCACGTCGGCGTCCGCGAGACCTCACACCAGCGCCCGAAGGGAAGCGAGACCCATGTCAGGATCCGACCCCACCACGCCCCCGGTCCTCGTCGTCGGCGCGACCGGCGCCCTCGGCGGCCAGGTCGTCGACGAGCTGCTGAAACGCGGCAGGGCGGTCCGCGCCCTGGTCCGCCCGGCCAGCGACGCGAGCCGGCTCGAACGGCGCGGCGTCGAGATCGCCCGCGGCGACATGCTCGACCTCGACTCGCTCGTCGCCGCCATGACCGGGGTCGACGCCGTCGTCACCACCGCCGCCGGCTACACCCGCCGCAGCCGGGACGCGGAGGCCATCGACACCACCGGCAACGCCAACCTGGCGGCCGCCGCCCACCGCGTCGGCGTGCGGCGGTTCGTCCTCACCAGCATCCTCACCAGCGACCAGACCCCGGACGTCACGCACTTCTGGCACAAGAAGCTCGCCGAGGACCGACTGGCGGAACTCGGCGTCCCGTTCGTCGCCCTGCGCCCCGGCGCCTTCCTCGACCAGATCGCCACCATGGCGGGCGACCCCCTGGAGAAGGGCCGCCTGGTGTGGATGGGCAACACCACCGTGCCGCTCACCTTCGTCCTCACCTCCGACCTCGCGGCCTACCTGGCGGCCGCGGTCGACGCCGACGTCGAGCCGGGCGAACGCGTCGACATCGGCTGGGACCGGCCGGTCAGCGTGCGCGAGGTGGCCGGGCTGCTCGGCGACCGGGCGGGAAGGAAGGTCAGGGTGTGGACGGTACCCTCCCCCGTCACCCGCGCCGCGGGCGCCATCGTCGGCGCCCTCCAGCCGATGGTCAGGGACATGGCCGCGATGTTCCGCTGGTTCGACGGCGGCCGCTACGTCGCCGACACCCGGCGACAGTCCGAACTGTTCGGCCCGCCCCCCACGGCGGAGGACGCGATCGCCCGCCTCACAGCCGGACTCGCGGAGGCGCGGCACGGGTAGCCTCGCCTCGTGGTGAACCAGGAGCGGTACGCGCGGTACGCGGCCGAGGCGACGGTGCTCGCGGCGATCGGCGAGCGGCTCGACACTCAGCTCGGCCGGGTCGTGGTGCGCCTGCCCCGGGCCCTGGCCGAGGCCGCGGCGGCCGCGTGGGAGCGCGACGACCCGCCTGAGCCGGGTGAGCCGGCCCCCGAGACCCACGAGCAGTACGCGGTGCGGGGCGAGGCCGCGGAACTCGCCCTGATCGGCCTCGCGATAGTCGATCGCGGCCGCTGGGAGGGCGACGAGGTCGTGGTCGACCTCGATATCGAGTCCGCCGGCGCGGCCATCCGGGCGTCGCAGTAGTCGGGCCGCGGCCGCGAGGTGCGGCCACTGGGCCGGGAGGGCCGATGACCGAAGCGCGCGAGCCGGCGGACGAGGCGGCGGACGAGGCGGCGCGGGTCCGGCGGTTCTGGGCGGAGCTCGGGCTGCCCGGGCTCGTCGACGTGCACACCCACTTCATGCCCGAGCGCGTGCTGCGCAAGGTCTGGGCCTACTTCGACTCGCTCGCGCCCGGCACCGGCACCGGCACTGCGGGACCCGCGTGGCCGATCGCCTACCGCGGCGAGGAGGCCGAACGGCTCGCGGTGCTCCGGGACTTCGGGGTGCGGGCCTTCACCGCGATGCTCTATCCGCACAAGCCGGGCATGGCCGAGTGGCTCAACGGCTGGGCCGCGGAGTTCGCCCGCCGCACCCCCGACTGCCTGCACACCGCGACGCTCTTCCCCGAGGAGGGCGTCGAGTCCGCCGTCCGCACGGCGGTCGAGGCGGGCGCGCGGGTCTTCAAGGCACATGTGCAGGTGGGCGACTACGACCCCGCCGACGAACTCCTCGACACCACCTGGGGCCTGCTCGCCGAGGCCGGCGTGCCCGTCGTGATCCACTGCGGCTCGGGGCCGCTGCCGGGGCGGCACACCGGCCCCGAGCCGGTGCGTCGGGTGCTCGCCAGGCACCCCGGGCTCCGCCTGATCGTCGCGCACCTGGGGATGCCGGAGTTCGAGGACTTCCTCCAACTCGCCGACCGCTACGCGGAGGTGCGGCTCGACACGACGATGGTCTTCACCGACTTCGGCGAACAGCTCGCGCCGTTCCCGCGACGGGCGCTGCCGCGGCTGGCCGACCTGGGCCACCCACCGGGTGCTCCTCGGCAGCGACTTCCCCAACATCCCCTACGCGTACCTCCACCAACTGCGGGCCCTGGAACGGCTGGACCTCGGCGACGACTGGCTGCGCGCCGTCTGCCACGACAACGGTGCACGCCTCTTCGGCCTCTCCGCGCGGTGAGAGGCGAGCCGGTGGCCCCGGTCAGTGGTACTGGTGCACCACCGCGTGGCCCTTGCCGCGGGCGATCAGCCAGCGGTTGACGGGCGTGGTGACCAGGAAGGCGACGGCGAAGGCCAGCGCCAGGGCGCCCCAGAAGAGGCCGTCGGTGAGGTGGGCCTCCATCGCGCCGGGCACGAGCAGGATCACCCCGTTGTCGACGATCTCCATCACCGTGATGGAGAGGGTGTCGGCGGCCAGCGCCACCCCGATCGCCGCGCCGAGCGCGACGCCGGCGCGGGTGACGGCGCGCAGCGTGAGCGAGTAGCCGAAGACGAAGGCCAGCACGATCGCCAGCACCATCGTCGGGGCGGTGTGCCAACCGAGCGCGGTGCCGATGACCATGCCGAGCACCTCGCCGATGGCACACCCGGTGAGGCAGTGCAGGGTAGCCTTCGCGGCCATCCCCCACCCGGCGGGCGAGGGGCCGTGGTGGTGGTGCGCGTCCGCGCCGTGGACGTTCTGGGACATCGCCGCACTCCTTGGTCGAGTTGGTCGAGTGGGTCGAGTGGGTCGGGTCGGTTCCAGTGTCGGAACCCTACCCCCTAGGGGTATATTCCCGGGGCGATCCACCGCTTCTCCGTATTGATATCCTGTCGTGACATCCTGGAGGGGAGCGGTTTCGATGGTGGTTGAGGTGGGCGGCTGATGGGCCCCGTGGTGACGCGTATCGACCGGCGGTCGTCGGTCCCGTTCTACTCCCAGCTCAAGGAGATCATCGTCGCGGACATCGTCGCGCGGGGCCTGGAGGCGGGTGACCGGCTTCCAGGCGACCACGAGCTCTGCGAGCGGTACGAGGTCTCGCGCACGGTGGTGCGCCAGGCGCTGCTCGAACTCGAACACGAGGGCGTCATCAGGCGCGAGAAGGGGCGCGGCACGTTCGTCGACGATCCGCGCACGTCGCGCGGGTTCGGCGGGGCGCTGGTGGGGTCGTTCGAGGACATCCAGGGCGGCGCCGGGGCGCAGCACTCGCGGGTGATGCGGCGCGGGTTCGTGCCGGCCGGCGCCCGGGTGGCCGCCGACCTCGGGGTCGAGGAGGGCGTCGAGGTCGTCGAGATCGAGCGCATCAGGGAGGTCGGCGGCGTGCCGTGGGCCTTCACGCGGACGCAGCTGCCGCGGGACATCGGCGAGCCGCTGCTCCGCGCCCAGCTGGAGGACGTGTCGCTGTTCGGGATCCTGGAGCGCGAGTACGGGGTGCGGTTCGAACGCGCCAGGCGGACGATCGTCGCCGAGCAGGCGTCCGACCACGTCGCCGAGGCGCTGCGGATGACCCCGGGGGCGCCGGTGCTCGTCATGCGGAGCGTGTCGTTCGACAGCTCGGGGCGGGCGATCGAGCGGTTCGCCGGGTTCCACCGGGGCGACCGCAGTCGCCTCGACGTCGAGGTGCGGCACGCGGCGCCGTGATCCGAGAGATACACCTTGACATCCTGTAATGACAGGTCGCACCATGGCCTCGGCCCCGCGACGCGGCGGGTTTCCGAGCAATGGAGCACGAAATGGCAGTCAAGGCGCGAACCGGGATATTCCTCGGGGTGGCGGGGCTGACGGTGGCGGCGATCGCCGCCACCGTGGTCGTCAACGTCGTCCAGAACTCCTCGGGTGACGAGGACGTCGTGACGTGGTGGGTGCCCGACTGGGACTACCAGACGGCCGTCGACCTCGTCGCGGAGTTCGAGCGGCAGCACCCGGACATCTCCGTGGAACTGGTGCAGACGACCGGCGACACGGTCGCCAACCGCACCTCCGTCGCCCTGGACTCCGGGAACGTGCCGGACGTGATCACCGAGTCGATCGCCCGCGTCCGCGGCTACGCCGACAAGGGGCAACTCGCCGACCTGAGCGGCCTGTTCGGCGAGGAGATACCGGCCGACGACTTCGCCCCAGGGCTCGTCGACTCGCTGACGATCGACGGCGCCACCTACGCCATGCCCTACCGCTGGGCCACGAACGCCCTGATCTACAACCCGGAGCTGTTCGAGGCGGCCGGCATCGAGGAACCGCCGGCCACCTGGGACGAGTTCGTCGCGGACGCCCGCGCCCTGACCTCGGGGGACGTGGTGGGCACCGCGTGGCCCGTGCAGGGCGACCCCAGCGACCTGACGCTCCGCTTCCTCGAGTTCGCCGTCTCCGGCGGCGCCTCGATCAACGGTGACGGCATACCCGAGCTGACCGAGGAGTCCTCGCAGGCCGCGGTCGAGATGATCGGCGGCGCGATCGCGGAGGGCTGGGCGAGCCCCAGCTCCTTCGAGCTGGACAACACCGGCATCCGCGAACTGTTCCTCCAGGGCCGCGTCGCGATGTACCCCGGCGGGGTGTTCGACGTCGACGAGGCCCAGGCGCAGGGCGCCCCCGTCGCGACGGCGCCCCTGCCGGGACCCGAAGGGCCAGGCACCGGGCTCGGCGTGGGGTGGGCGTACGTCGTCCCCGAGGCGTCCTCGCACCAGGACGACGCGGCGGAGCTCGTCCGCTTCCTCGCGCGGCCGGAGAGCATGGCGGACCTGACGCTGACCTTCCCGGCGCGCACCAGCGCCTCCGAGGACGCCAGGTTCCAGACCCCGGAGCGGGTCGCCTACGCCGAGCAGCTCGCCGAGCACTCCGTGCCCGCCCCGAACGACCCGCGGTGGACGGCCTCGATCCAGCCGGTGCACGACCAGATCCAGGAGGTCGCGCTCGGCCGCGAGACCCCGGCCGAGGCGGCGGCGAACATCCAGCGCATCGTCGACCAGGCGTTCGCGGAGTAGGCGGAGTAGTTCGATCATGAGCGTTCGGAACATCCCCGCCGGAACGGGTGGCCGGAGCCGCGGCTCCGGCCACCCGGTGGCCCTCATCGTGCCCGCCCTGCTGCTCACCGCCGTGCTGATGATCGTGCCGATCGTCACGACCGTCGTGCGCGTGATCAGCGACGGCGACGAGGGGCTCGGCCGCCTCTTCGACATGCCGAACATCGACACGGTCTTCCTCAACACCCTCGTCTGGACGGTCGCCGCCGTCGCCGGCGGGATGATCGTCGGGTGCTTCGGCGCGCTGGTCCTCCAGTCCAAGCACCTGCGGGGCGTGGCCCTGTGGCGGGCGCTGGTGATGGTCCCGTGGATCATCCCCGGCGTCGTCGCGGCGACGATCTGGCGGTGGACGCTCTCCACCGACTACGGGATCCTCAACCAGACCCTGCTCGACCTGGGCGTCATCGGCGAGCCGGTCCGCTGGCTCTCCAACCCGGACGTCGTGCTGTGGGCGGTCGCCCTCATCCAGATCTGGGTCACCGCGCCGTTCGTGATGCTCATGGTCTCCGCCGCGCTGGCCGGCATACCCGAGGAGCGCTACGAGGCCGCCAGGCTCGACGGCGCCGGCGGCCCCGCGATCCTCTGGAACATCGTCCTGCCGGCCATCCGCACCACCACCGGCATCTGCGTGCTGACGCTGGCGATCTGGGCGCTGAACTCGTTCACGATCATCTACGTCACCACCAGCGGCGGCCCGGCCGGCGCCTCCACCATCCTGCCGATCCTGCTCTACCAGGCGTTCCAGAACGGCGACCAGACACTCGTCTACGCCGTCGCCCTCGTACAGCTGCTCATCGGCGCCGTCTTCGCCGTGCTGTTCGCCCGCACCATGCGCACCGACCTGGAGGAGCAGTCGTGAAACGGTCCGTCCTCCGCGGCGGTTCGCGCGCCGGGCTCGCCGGAACATGGGTGCTGCTCGCAATGCTCATGTTCTGGAGCCTCGCGCCCGTCGCCGTCATGGTCTTCACCTCGTTCAAGCCGCGGTCCGACATCTTCGCCGTCCCGACCACGCTGCTGCCCGAGACGTGGACCTGGGACAACTACGCCACCGTGTTCACCGACTCGTCGATGCCGCGGGCGCTGCTCAACTCGATCGTGGTCGGCGGCCTCGTCGCCGTCGCGACGCTCGTCTTCTGCTTCAGCGCCGGCTACGCCCTCGCCCGCTACCGGTTCCGCGGCTCGCGGCCGCTGGCGCTCGTCATCCTGCTCGGGCAGGTCGTGCCGCTGACGGTGGTGCTGCTCCCGCTGTACCAGTTCGTCTCCCGGATGCAGCTGCTGGACACGACGATCGGGCTCGCGTTCGCGCACCTGGCGATCACGGTGCCGCTCGTGACGTGGATGGTGCGGAACCAGATCGCCGCCATCCCCGTGGAGTTGGAGGAGGCGGCGCAGATCGACGGCGGCAGCCGGTTCGACGCCGTCACCTACGTCACCCTCCCCATCTGCGCGCCGGGGCTCGCGGCGGCCGGCATGTTCGCCTTCCTCCAGTCCTGGCACGAGTTCCTGTTCGCCTCCGTGATGACCAGCTCGGCGGAGGCCCGCACCGCGCCGGTGGCGCTGACCGAGTTCTCGAACGAGTTCAACGTCGACTGGGGCGCCACGATGGCCGCCTCCGTCGTGCTGACGCTGCCGATCGTGCTGCTGTTCGTGCTGATGCAGCGCTACTTCGTCGGCGGCCTGACGGGCGGGGCGGTCAAGGGGTGAAGATCACCGACATCCGGTGCGCGCGGATCGGGCGCAGCCCGATCGTGCGGATCCTCACCGACGAGGGCGTCGACGGCTTCGCGGAGATCGAGTTCTCCAAGCCGCTCGCCGTCTCCCGCACCCTCGACATGTACCGGCCGCTCCTGCTGGGCGCCGACCCGACCGAGGTCGAGCGGTGCATGCTGCGGATCCGCCGCATGGGCGCGAGCAAGCCCTGGGGCGCGGTCGTCTCGGCCATCGAGATCGCGCTGTGGGACGTCGCGGGACGCGCGCTCGGCGTGCCGATCCACCGGCTGCTCGGCGGCAGGGTCCGCGACCGCGTCCGCGTCTACAACGGCGGCGTCCGCACCACCCTCGGCAACCACACGCCCGAGGACTACGCCGCGTCCATGCGCTACATGACCGAGTCGCCGGAAGGCTTCTCGATCTTCAAGGAGGGCGTCGGACTGCACGGGTTCATGGCCCCCCACACCCCCGACTTCCTCTACGGGGAACTCCGCGAGGGCCCGCTGCACCCCAACCGTGGCTCGCTCACCCCGAGCGGGATCAGCCACCTCGTGGACACCGTCGCGGCGATGAAGGACGTGGTGGGGCCGCACCGCAGGCTCGCGCTCGACATGGGCCCCGGCTGGACGGTCCCCGACGCGATCAGCGTGCTGCGCGCGCTCGAACCGTTCGACATCGCCTGGGCCGAGGACCTGCTGACGGGCGACTTCGTCCCGTGGAACGACGTCGCCGGCTACCGCGAGGTGACCACCGCCACCTCGGTGCCGACCCACACCGGGGAACAGCTCTACCTGCGCCAGAACTTCCGCGAACTCGTCGAGCGGCGCGCCGTCCGCGTCATCGGCCCCGACCCTGGCGACGTGGGCGGGCTCGCCGAGCTGAAGTGGATCGCCGAGTTCGCCGACCTCTACGGCATCGGCATCGCCCCGCACGGGGTCAGCGGCGGCCTGCTCGGCCTGGCCGCGCTCATCCAGGTGTCGGCCACCCTGCCCGACAACCTCATCGCCTTCGAGTACCCGACCGCCGCCGACCCCTGGTGGTACGACGTCGTGCACGGCCTCGGCTCGCCGATCGTCGTCGACGGACACGTCACCGTCGGGGAAGGTCCAGGACTCGGCGTCGAGTGGGACCGCGAGGCGGCGGCCGCGCACCTGGAACCGGGGGCCGAGGACTTCTTCGACTGGCAGCCCGGGGAAGACTGACCATCAGGCCGGGAAGGCCGGAAGGACTGACAGATGGAATGGACACGGCGCCCCCTCGGGGGCACCGGCCTCAGCACGACCCCGCTGACGGTCGGCGGCGCCCCCCTCGGCTCGATGCCGAGGAACTTCGGCTACGAGGTGGCGGCCGAGGACGGCATCGCCACGGCCGTCGCCGCGCTCAGCGGACCGATCCGCTCGATCGACACGTCGTGCGCCTACAGCGACGGGGAGTCGGAGCGGCGGATCGGCGTCGCCATCCAGCGCGTCGGCGGGCTGCCTGACGACTACGTCCTCGCCACCAAGGTCACCCGCGACCTGGCGACCGGGGACTTCTCAGGACAGCAGATGCGGCGCGCGATCGAGGGCAGCCTGGCGCGGCTCGGCGTCGACCGGGTGCCGCTCCTCTACCTCCACGACCCGGAGAACACGACCTTCGCCGAGGCGACGGCGCCCGGCGGTCCCGTCGACGTGGTGCGGGCCCTGAAGGACGAGGGGATCGCCGGCGCGATCGGCGTCGCCGGCGGCGACACCACGATCATCTCCGAGTACGTGGCGACCGGACACTTCGACGTCCTGCTCACCCACAACCGGTGGACGCTGGTCAACCGGACGGCCGGGCGAATGATCGACCTGGCCGTCGAGCGCGGCATGGGCGTCGTCAACGCGGCCGTCCTGGGCGGCGGGATCCTCGCCACCGGCACCGGCGCGTCCAGCCGTTACGGGTACCGGGAAGCGCCCGAGGTGCTGCTCGACGCCATCCGGGAGATCGAGGCGCTCTGCGCGGCGGCCGGCGTGCCGCTGGCGGCCGCGGCCCTCCAGTTCTCGGCCCGCGACCCCAGGATCGCCACGACCATCGTCGGCGTGTCACGTCCCGAGCGCATCGCCGAGAGCGTCGCCGCCGTCGAACTCGACATCCCGGACGGCCTGTTCGCGGAGATCGACCGCGTCGCCGCCACCCTGCCCACCGACCTCGGTCCCCGCTGATCGCCCCCAGCCCGTCGCCCCCAGCCAGGAGAACCACGCCATGACCATCCGCACCGCGATCATCGGCTTCGGCACCGGCGGGCGCGTGTTCCACGCGCCGCTCGTCGCCGCCGAACCCCGCTTCACCGTCTCGGCCATCGTGACCACCGACCCGGAACGCGTCGCCGCCGCCGGCGAGTACGCCCCGGCCGACGTCCTCGCCAGCCCGGACGAGGTGTTCGCCCGCGACGACCTCGACCTGGTCGTGATCACCAGCCCGAACGAGACGCACGCCCCGCTCGCGCGGCGGGCGATCGCCGCCGGGGTCGCGATCGTGATCGACAAGCCCATCGGGGTGTCGAGCGCTGAGGCCCGCGCCCTCGTCGAGGAGGCCGAGGCGGCCGGGGTGCCGCTCACCGTCTTCCAGAACCGCAGGTGGGACGGCGACTTCCGCACGCTCACGGAGACCCTGGCCGCCGGGGAGCTGGGCGAGGTCCACCAGTTCGAGTCGGCCTTCGAGTGGTGGAAGCCGACCCTCGGCTCGCGGTGGAAGGACGTCGCCTCCCCCGAGCAGGGCGGCGGCATCCTCTTCGACCTCGGGCCGCACCTGATCGACCAGGCCGTCCTGCTGTTCGGCGACGTCGTCGACGTGCACGCCGAGCTCGACCGCCGCCGGCCGGGCGCCGCGGCGGACGACGACGCGTTCCTCTCCCTCACCCACGCGGGCGGCGTGCGGTCGCGGCTCTGGATGAACGCCACGGCCCCCGCCAACCGGCCGCGGTTCCGGGTGCTCGGCTCGCGGGCCGTGTTCACCTCGCACGGACTCGACCCGCAGGAGGACCAGTCGAAGGCCGGCCTGCGCCCCCTCGACCCCGGGTTCGGCCTGCCGGACGACAACCGCACGGCGCTGCTCTCGGCCCCCGAAGGCGAGCGGCCGGTCCCGCTGCTGGCCGGCGAACACCTGGCGTTCTACCGGGCGCTCGGCGACGCGCTCACCACCGGGGCGCCGCTGCCGGTCGACCCCAGGGACGCGGTGCGCGGCCTGGAGCTCATCGAGGCGGCCAGGGGCCTCGGGTGACGGCGCGCCTCGCCCTTCCCGACGGGCTGCTGCGCGGCGGCGTCGTCGCGGTGCTCCGCGCGGACGACGCCGACCGGTATCTCCCGGTCTGTCGCGCCCTGGTCGAGGAGGGCGTCACCGCGCTCGAGGTCACCCTGACGACACCCGGCACGCTCGACGCCCTGCCCGCGCTGCGGGCCGCGCTCCCCGGCGCGGACATCGGCGTCGGCACGGTGCTGACCACCGACGACCTGCGCGCGGCCGTCGCCGCGGGGGCCGGGTTCCTGGTCACGCCCGTCGCCGACCCGGCCCTCGTCCGCGCGGCCAACGCGGCGGGGACACCGATCGTGCCAGGCGCGCTGACGCCCACCGAGGTGCACACGGTGTGGGCGGCGGGGGCCTCGGCGGTGAAGGTCTTCCCGGCCGCGACGGTCGGCGCCGACTACCTGGGGCACCTCGCGGGACCGTTCCCGGGGCTGGTGACGATGCCCTCGGGCGGCGTCGGCCTCGACGACATCCCGGCGTGGATCAGGGCCGGCGCGGCCGCCGTCAGCCTCGGCGGCCCGCTCCTCGGCGACGCGCTCCGCGGCGGCGAGGAACTGGTCGGCGACGCCGAGGGCGCGCTGCGGGAGCGGGCCCGCGCGGCGCTCGCGCGGGTGCGCGAGGCCAGGGGGTCCGCGCGGTGAGCGGCCGCGTCGTCACGCTCGGCGAGGCGCTCGGGATGATCCGGGTCGCGGGCCCGGACGGCTTCGAGCTCGCGGAGTCCGCCCGCATCGGCACCGGCGGCGCCGAGGCGAACGTGGCGATCGGTCTTGCCCGGCTCGGCCACGACGCCGCCTGGCTCGGGCGGGTCGGCGACGACGAGTTGGGCGCGCGCGTCAGGCGCCAGCTGCGGGCCGAGGGCGTCGAGACCCACGCCGTCACCGACCGGGAGGCCCCGACCGGGCTGATGCTCAAGGACGCCTCCCACCCGGAACGCACCGTGGTGCGGTTCTACCGGGCGGGGAGCGCCGGAAGCCGGCTCGGCCCGGCGGATCTCGCCCGACTGCGGATCGCCGACGCGGCGTGGCTGCACGTCACCGGAATCCCGCTCGCGCTCTCCGCCTCGGCGGCGGACGCGGTCCTCGGCGCCGTCGACCTCGCCCGCGCCCACGGCGTCGGCGTCTCGTTCGACGTCAACCACCGCGCCAGGCTCTGGGACTACCCGACGGCCGTGCCCAGGTACCGGGAGGTGATCTCCCGGGCGGACGTCGTCTTCGGCGGCGACGACGAACTCGGCGCGGTGGTCGGCGTCGACGCCGCCCCCGAGGACCTGGCCCGTGCGGTGCTCGCCCTCGGCCCCACGGAGGCGGTGCTCAAACGCGGTGCGCGGGGCGCCGGCGTCGCCACGCCCGCGGGCTGGGCGTGGCGGGACGCCGTCCCGGTCACCGTCGCCGACACGGTGGGCGCGGGAGACGCGTTCGTCGCGGGATACCTCTCGGCCAGGCTCGAAGGCCGGGCCCCGGGCGCCGCGCTCGACCGCGCGGTGCGCACCGGGGCCGCGGCCTGCCGCCACCCGGGCGACTGGGAGGGCGCCCTACGCGCGGCGGACCTCGACCCGGTCGCGGGTGATCCCGCGGGGGATCCCGTGTCGCGGTAGCCGCCGGAGACGTGGCCCGCCCTCCATGGGAAGACCACGCCGGGGGTCGAACACCCGCGTGCGAGACTGCTGCCCTCATCAGCGAGTGCGAAGGAGGCCGGGCGTGAGCGGACGGCGACTGGCGGACGGGCAGCGTTCCCGGATCCGGATCTGGGACCGGGCCACCGGGACCGTGCGCACGGTCCACGAATCCCGGGACCGGCTGTACGAGGCGCCCAACTGGACCCACGACGACCGCCTGCTCGTCAACGCCGACGGGCTCCTGTGGACCCTCCCCACCGACGGCACGGCCGCGCCGGAGGCCATCCCCACCCCGGGGCTGCCCGACGTCAACAACGACCACGTCCTCGCCCCGGACGGCGCCACCGTCTTCGCGTCGGCGAACGACCGGCACATCTGGCAGGTGCCGCTCGCCGGCGGCACCCCCCGCCGGATCACCGGCGACGAGCACGCCATGCACTTCCTGCACGGCGTCAGCCCCGACGGGCGGCGGCTCGGCTACATACGGCTCGAACCCGAGGGCGACAACTGGTGGGCCTCGGCCACCGTCCACACCATCGGCACCGACGGCCGCGACGACACCGCCGTCACCACCCACCCCGGCCCCGCCGACGGCTGCGAGTGGACGCCGGACGGCGCCTGGATCCTCCTCAACACCGAGCAGTTCTCCGACGCCCCAGGCCACGCCCAACTGGCCAGGATCAGGCCTGACGGCACCGGCCTCGAACAACTCACCTTCGACGAGCGCGTCAACTGGTTCCCGCACCCCGCGCCCACCGGCGATGTCGCCGTCTACCTCAGCTACCCGACGGGCACCACCGGCCATCCGGCCGACCTGCCCGTCGAGCTCCGCCTCGTCGCGACCGACGCCTGGCAGGACCCCACCACGCTGGTCGCGCTCCAGGGCGGCCAGGGCACCATCAACGTCCCCAGCTGGGCACCCGACGGATCCGCCTTCGCCTACGTCGACTATCCCGTCACCGACTAGCCGCTCCGGGAGCCCCACCGCGCCGCCGAACGCCGCCGCGACGCCGAACATCGCCCGGCCGCGAGGGGCGTGCGTTCCGCACGGCCCATTCGTGACAGCCGCCACTGTCGGCCGTCCCCGGCCTGCTGGAAGCCTCTTGTCCGTGCCGAAGGAGGGCCATGGACAAGCGGTACGAGGTCTTCTGTCTCATCGACAGGTGTTTCTACGACACCCCGGAACGTCTGGCGCTGCACTCGGACGGCCGGGTGCGGGCCGAGGAGTCGTACGAGACGGCGCGGCGCCAGGTGCCCGAGGGCTGGCGCGATTCCGCGACCAGGGGAAGCACAAGGGCGTGCGAGGGGCGCGCGTTATTCTTTACGCGCCCCCTAGAGTGAACTGCGGGATAAGCAAGGCGACTTCGCGGCCGGTGCGCGGCGCATTCGCAAAGGCGCCGAGCGCCGTTGACCGGCCGGCCAGCCAACGGCGGACATGTCGATTCCCGAGGGGCGCGCGCACTCCCTGGACCTCTCGGGTGAGCGCTCACCGAACGCGCCACATACCGCGAGCGCGCGGCCGCACACTCGCGGAGCCGTCACGCCGCGGTGGTCACCAGCTGATGCCGGCCGCCACGGGCAGGTGGTCGCTCCCGGTGGCGGGCAGGACCCACGAACTGTCCGGCACCACGCCCCTGACCAGGATCTGGTCGGTCCGCACCACCGGGAAGTCCGCCGGCCAGCTGAAGCCGAAGCCGTCCCCGGCCTCCTCCTGGGCCGAGTCAAGCCGCGCGGTGAGGCCGTCGAACGCGCGGTCGTCCACGGTGCCGTTCAGATCGCCGAGCAGCACCACCCGCTCGTTCCGCTCGGCGGCGATCGCGTCGGTGAGCGCCCGGGCGCCGGAGTCCCGCGAGGCCGTCCAGAAGCCGTTCCTCGGGAAGACCCGCACGGACCCGAGGTGGGCCACGTACACCGCGAGCGGCCCCCGGTCCGCGGCCACCGTGGCACGCAGCGCCCTGGTGGTGTCCAGCGTGACGGTGACCGGCCGGACGTCCGAGAGCGGCAGCGTGCTCCACAGCCCGACGGTGCCCAGCACCACGTGGTACGGGTACGTCTCCGCCAGCTCCCGCTCGTACACGCCCCTGGTCTGCTCGGGCAGCTCCTGCAGGGCCAGCACGTCCGCCCCCGAGGCGGCCAGCTCGCGGGCGGTGCCGGCCGGGTCGGGGTTGTCGGCGTTGACGTTGTGGCTGGCCACGGTGAGGTCGCTGTCCTGGTGGGTCCTGTCGACGAGCAGGCCGCCGAAGAGGTTCGTCCACACCATGACGGGCAGGAGCAGCGCGGTCACGGCGGAGGCGGAGCGGCGCCAGAGCGCGGCGGCCAGCAGCACCGGGACGGGCAGGCCGAACCAGGGCAGGAAGGTCTCCACCAGGCTGCCGAGGCCCCCGCGGTCGGTGATCCGCCCGTGCAGCAGCATGAGGAGGCCGAGCAGCAGCGCCAGCGCGGCGAGCACCAGGCCGCGCCGCCAGGGCTCCGGCCGGGAGACGAGCGTGATCGCCGCCCGGCGGAGACCCCCGCGCCAGGCGGCGGCCCGCCCGGTGCCGAGGGTGGGAGTTTCCTTCATTCCGCCAGAAAAGGCGGCGCCGCGTTGCCGGCGAGTATGCGTTTTTCGATACGGGGACGATATACGCCGGCTTGTAATATCACCTGCATGCGTGTGTTGATTGTCGAGGACGAGCCGTATCTGGCGGAGGCCATCCGCGACGGCCTGCGCCTGGAGGCGATCGCGGCCGATATCGCGGGCGACGGCGACACCGCTCTGGAGCTGCTGAGCGTCAACGCCTACGACATCGCCGTCCTCGACCGCGACATCCCGGGACCCTCGGGTGACGAGATCGCCGAACGCATCGTCGCCTCAGGCAGCGGCATGCCGATCATCATGCTCACCGCGGCCGACCGGCTCGACGACAAGGCGTCCGGATTCGAACTCGGCGCGGACGACTATCTCACGAAGCCCTTCGCACTCCGAGAACTCGCGCTCAGGCTCCGCGCGCTCGACCGCAGGCGCGCCCACAGCAGACCTCCCGTGCGGGAGATCGCGGGCCTGCGGCTCGATCCCTTTCGCCGGGAGGTCTTTCGGGACGGCCGCTATGTCGCGCTGACCAGAAAGCAGTTCGCGGTGCTCGACGTCCTCGTCGCCGCCGAGGGCGGAGTCGTCAGCGCCGAGGAACTCCTGGAACGCGCGTGGGACGAGAACGCCGACCCGTTCACCAACGCCGTGCGCATCACCGTCTCGGCGCTCCGCAAGCGTCTCGGCGAGCCGTGGATCATCGCCACCGTGCCGGGCGTCGGCTACCGCATCGACACCGGCGGCGGCCGTGAATAGAAGGCCGGGGCCCAGCGCCCGACTGAAACTCACCGTGAGCTACGCCGGATTCCTCCTGGTCGCCGGCGTGCTCCTGCTGGCCGTGATGTGGATATTCGCGCTGCGCTGGATACCGACCGAGGACGCCGATTCCGTCCCGGGGACGTTCCGCGGCGTCATCATCATTGGGCCGAACCGCTCCGACCTCCTGAGCGGCTTCGCCCCCGCCGCGGCGGCGGCACTCGGCTTCCTGCTGGTGTTCGGCCTCCTTGGCGGGTGGATTCTCGCCGGCCGGATGCTCGCGCCCCTCACCCGGATCGCCGACGCGACCTGGAAGGCCACGAACGGATCGCTCTCCCACCGGATCCGCATGGAGGGCCCGAGGGACGAGTTCCGCGAACTCGCCGACCGGTTCGACACGATGCTCGAACAACTCGAATCCCAGGTCGCCGAACAACAGCGGTTCGCCGCGAACGCCTCCCACGAGCTGCGTACCCCGCTGGCCGTCTCGAAGGCCCTGCTCGACGTGGCCCGCACCGATCCGAGTCGCGACACCGGCGAACTCGTCGACCGCCTCCACGCCGTCAACACCCGGGCGATCGAACTCACCGAGGCGCTGCTGCTGCTCAGCCGCGCCGGGCAGAGGTCCTTCACCCGGGAGGAGGTCGACCTGTCCCTCGTCGCGGAGGAGGCCACCGAAACGCTGCTCCCCTTCGCGGAGAAGCACGGCGTCACCATCGAGTCCGACGGCGGCGACCTCACCCCCACCACCGGCTCGCAGGCGCTCCTGCTGCAACTGACCACGAACCTCGTGCACAACGCGATAGTCCACAACCTGCCGGACGGGGGCACCGTGTGGATCACCACCGGCGTCCGCTCCGGAACCGCGGTGCTCACCGTCGAGAACACCGGCGAGCTGATCACCCCCCAGCTGGCCTCGACACTCACCGAACCCTTCCAGCGCGGCACCGAGCGCGTGCACACCGACCAGGCCGGCGTCGGCCTCGGGCTGGCGATCGTCAGGACCATCGCCCACGCCCACGACGGCACGCTCGCTCTCACCCCCCGCCCCGCCGGCGGGATCCGCGTCACCGTGGAACTCCCCGTGCGGGCCCCGCACTCCGACGGCTGACGCCGCGGATATCGTCCGCGTATCGAAATCCGCATACGCGCCGGCAACGCGACGCCGCCTTGACTGGCGGCATGTCCTACCGCGAACCAGCACGCACCGCACGCCACATGTCCAGGGACGCGGGCGTGGGGGTCACCGTCCGGCCGATCAGCGCCGCCGAGCACCTGGCGTTCGTGCGGGCGCGGAGGTCGGTCAGCTTCCTCCAGACCCCGGCCTGGGGCCGCGTCAAGACCGAGTGGCGCGCCGAGTCCCTCGGCTGGTTCCAGGGACGGGAGTTGGTGGGGGCCGGGCTCGTCCTGCACCGCCCGGTGCCGCGGCTCGAGCGCTACACGCTGGCCTACCTGGCGCAGGGCCCGGCCATCGACTGGAGCGGCGAGATCGGCGCGTGGCTCGACCCGCTGGCGGCGTATCTCAAGGCGCACGGCGCGTTCGCGATCCGGCTCGGCCCGCCGGTGCGCACGGACACCTGGAGCGCCGAGCGGGTCAAGGAGGGCGTCGCCGACCCGGGCGTCAGGCGGCTCACCGAGCTGCCCGACCGGGAGACCGACCCGGTGGGCGGCCTGGTGACGAGCCGGCTCAGGGACGCCGGCTGGCTGCCGCGCAGCCCGGAGGACGGCTTCGGGGCCGGGCAGCCGCAGTTCACCTACGAGATCCCGCTGGCCGGCAGGACCGAGGACGACGTGCTCGGGGGCATGAACCAGCTCTGGCGCCGCAACATCAGGAGGGCGGCGAAGGAGGGCGTCGAGGTCACGGCGCACGGGGTCCCGACCGGTGCGGACCTGAGGGCGTTCCACGAGCTCTACGTCCACACCGCCGAGCGCGACCGCTTCACGCCCCGGCCACCGCACTACTTCGCGACCATGTTCGCGGAGCTGAGCGCCGAGGCCCCCGAGCGGATCAGGCTCTATCTGGCCCGCCACCGGGGCGACCTGGTCGCCGCCACCATCCTGGTCCGGGTGGGCACCCACGCGTGGTACACCTACGGCGCCTCCGCCACCGAGAAGCGCGAGGTGCGCGGCTCCAACGCCTGCCAGTGGGCGATGATCCGCGACTCGCTGGCGGCCGGCTGCGACGTCTACGACCTGCGCGGCATCACCTCCACCCTCGACGCGGAGGATCCGCACGTGGGGCTGATCCGGTTCAAGGTCGGCACCGGCGGCCGGGCGGTGCGGTACGTCGGCGAATGGGACCTGCCGCTGCGGCCGACGATCTACCGGGCCTTCGACCTCTTCATGCGGCGACGCGGACGCTGATCGTCCACCGGAGCGGTCCTACGGTATGTCGTCGACGTCGACGACGACGCAGGCGTGGATCACGTCCTCCGGTGCGCTGGGGCCGCCGCACTCCTCCGCCATCCACTCGTTCCACTCCCGCTGGTCCCACCCCCGCTCGGCCCAGCCGAAGTCCGCCACGCCGCCCTCGGACGGCGGCGAAACTTCCAGGCTCGGCTCGGCCGGCTCGCTCGTCGTCGCCGGCTCCGGCGGGTGCGGCGTGGTGCCCACGGGCGCGCAGCCGGCGGTCAGCAGCGCGAGGGTGAACAGCGTTGCCACGGTGGCCGGTTGGGCATGGTGGGCGCGAGGCATGGGGCGCAGCCTAGTGCCGCCCGTCCGGTACACGCTCACTGTGCGCGGCGGACGAGCGCCGCGGCGATCTCGTCGAGGGCCGCCCCGCGGGACGCCTTGACCAACACCACGTCTCCGGCGGCGAGTCGGCCGCGCAGCCAGTCGACGGCCGCGGCGTTGTCGGCGAGCGCCACCGCCCGCTCCCCCGCGCCCTCGGCGATCGGCCGGGCGGCCGGGCCGACCGCGACCACCACGTCGGCCAGGGTGGCGGCGTACCGCCCGACGGCGCGGTGCTCGGCTTCGCCGGTGGCGCCGAGTTCGAGCATCTCGCCGAGGACGGCGATGCGGCGCCGGCCCTCGACCGCGGCCAGCGCGTCCAGCGCGGCGCGGGTCGAGTCGGGGTTCGCGTTGTAGGAGTCGTCGAGCAGCGTCGCGCCGCCGGCGAGCTCGTGCCGCTCGAGCCGCCACCTCGACAGCGAGGCGGTGGCCAGCGCCGCCGCGGTCGCGTCGAGGGGGACGCCGGCGGCCAGCCCGGCGGCCGCCGCGGCCGCCGCGTCGAGCGCCTGGTGGGCGCCGACGAGCGGCAGCGCCAGGCGGGCGGAGGCGTCGGCGGTCACCAGCGTGCAGGACGGCCGGCCGAGTCGGTCGAGCGTCAGGTCGAGCACGCGCACGTCGGCGTGGGCCGCCCGGCCGAAGGTCAGCACGGGTCCTTCGGTGAGCGCGCGCATCGCGGCCACCCGGGGGTCGTCGGCGTTGAGGACGGCGGTGCCGCCGGCCGCCAGCCCCCGCACCAGCTCGCCCTTGGTCCTGGCGATGGCCTCGCGCGACCCGAACTCGCCGAGGTGGGCCTGGCCGACGTTGAGGACGACGGCGACGTCGGGGGCGACCAGGCCGGTGAGTGCGGCGATGTCGCCGAGGTGGCGGGCGCCCATCTCCAGGACGAGGAACCGGGTGTCCTGGTCGGCGCGGAGCATGGTGAGCGGCACGCCGAGCTCGTTGTTGAGCGAGCCGATCGTGGCGACCGTCGGCGCGGCGCCCGACACCACGGCCGCCAGCAGGTCCTTGGTGCCGGTCTTGCCCTGGGAGCCGGTCAGCGCGAGGACGCCGAGCCCGCCGCGCAGCCGGGCCACGACGTGGGTGGCGAGCGCCCGCAGCGCGGCCCCGGCGTCCTCGACGACGACGGTGGGCAGCGCGGTGGGCTTCGAGCCGAGCACGGCCACGGCGCCGGCCAGGGCGGCCTGGCCGGCGTAGGCGTGGCCGTCGACACGGGCGCCGACGAAGGCGACGAAGAGGCCGCCCGGCTGGGCCAGTCGGCCGTCGAGCACGGCCGGCGCGGTCACCGTCACGGCGGCGTCGCCCGCGACCCTCCCCCCGACGACGGCGGCGATCTCGCCGAGGCCGAGCGGGATCACGCCCGACCGCCGGAGTACGCGACGGGAAAGTCGAAGTAGGTGTCCGGATAGGGTTCCTCGCCGAGCGTGTAGTGCCACCACTCGCAGGCGTACGGGCGGAAACCGCAGGTCTCCATGACGGAGAGGAGACTCCGGCGGTTCGCCGCCTCGACCGGCGTGATGCCCGCCGCCCCGTGGTGGGAGATCGGGTCCATCAGGTCATGGCCGCCGCCCATGGCGGCGAGTTCGCCGGTGGCCAGGTGGTAGAGCGTCAGATCGACCGTGCTGCCCCGGCTGTGTCCCGACCTGGCGGCCACATAGCCGTGTCCGAACATGTCGGCCCGGTCGATGTTCGGATAGTGTCGTGGCTTCGTCCGGCCGTCCTCCGGCTGTCGCGACCAGCGGACGAAGCAGTCCACGGCGCTCTGCGGGCGGTAGCCGTCCCAGAGGAGCAGGCCGAAGCCGAGGGACGCGGCCTGCTCCCGCGCCCTGGCCAGGGCCGCGCACAGCGCACGGGTGCCGACGACGCGGTTCGCCAGGTATCCGTCCACCGGCTTTCCGGTGAAGTTGTCCCAGGTGGCGTACTTGGCGTCCCAGCGCACTCCGGGGACGCACTCGTCGAGGAAGACGAAGTCGTCATTCATCGGCTTTGCCCGCCAACGCCAGCGACACCAGCCGGTCGATCACCTCGGCGAGCGGCAGCCCGGCGGCGGCCATCATGCGCGGATAGCGGCTGTAGGAGGTCATGCCCGGCAGGGTGTTCACCTCGTTGAGGACCACCCTTCCGTCCTCCGTGAGGAACATGTCCACCCGCGCGAGGCCCCGGCAGCCCAGGGCGCGGTACGCGGCCTTCGCCGTCTCCTGGACGAGGGAGCGCGACGCCGCCGGGATGTCGGCGGGAACGACGGGGGTCGCGTTCTCGGAGCCGCTCTCCGGGTCGTCCTCCTGATGGATCCTGAAGAAGCCGTGGGAGAGCGCCATCCGGTCCACCTCGCCGGCGATCAGGTCGGGGGCGTTCCCCAGCACGGCGCAGCCGACCTCGCTACCGACGACCGCCTCCTCGATCAGCACCTTCGCGTCGTACCGCCTGGCGGTCTCCAGCGCGCTCGGCAGTTCCGCCCTGCCGGACACCTTGCTGACGCCGAAGGACGATCCGGAACGGGCCGGCTTCACGAAGGCGGGATAGCTGAGCCGGTCGGCGTCGACGCTCTCGTTCGCCGTGACCGTCCGGAAGTCCGGCGTGGCGATTCCCGCGCTTCGCGCGACCAGATAGGTGAGGGACTTGTCCATGCACAGGGCGGAACTCTGCACGTCGCAGCCCACGTAGGGGATGCCGGCGAGTTCGAACAGCCCCTGTATCGCACCGTCCTCGCCGAGCCTGCCGTGCAGGACGGGCAGCACGACGTCAAGCCGGATCGCGCCGTATCGCCCCTGCTCGAGGACGAGCAGCCCGCCCACGCCCGGGTCGGGCGACAGCACGGCGGGACGGCACCTCCCGTTCTCCCAGTCCGCGTCGGGGCCTTCGCAGAGCTGCCAGGCGCCGCTCCGCGTGATCCCGACGTAGAACGGTTCGTACCTGTCGAGGTCGAGGCTACTGGCGACCTCCCGCGCCGACTTGACGGAGACCGGGTGTTCCTCGGAACGGCCCCCGAATATGACGCCGACCTTCAACCTATCCATGCTCGTTCCCCTTCTCGAATATCAGACAGTTGGCGAGGGAGTTCTCCACGGTGTCGCGCAGGGCGTGGTCCGTGTAGTAAGCGGTGTGCGGGGTGATGAGCACGTTCGGCAGCCGCCGCAGCCGCGACAGCGCCTCGTTCTCGATGGGTTCGCCGCCGCGGTCGGCGTAGAAGATGCCCTCCTCCCCTTCGAGGACGTCCAGCGCCGCGCCGCCGAGTCGCCCGCTCTCCAGGGCCGTCACCAGGGCCTCGGTGTCGATGAGCGCACCGCGCCCGGTGTTGACGACGAACGCGCCGGGCCGCAGCCGCCCGATGCGGCGGCGGTCGAGGAGGTGGTGGGTGGCGGCGTCCAGCGGCACGTGGAGCGTGACGAGGTCGCTCAGCTCCAGCAGCGCGTCGAGCGGTACGTGGTCGGCGGCGGCGGTGGGGCGGTTGCTGTGGGCCAGCACCCGGCAGCCGAAGCCGCGCAGTCTCTCCAACACCGCCGTGCCGATCCGCCCGGTTCCGACGACGCCGACGGTGAGATCGCGGAGTTCCCTGCCGCGGGTCTCGTTCAGCCGGTAGTCGTGGACGGCCGCGCGGCGGACGGTCGATCCGGCGTTCCGCACGGCCATCAGCATCAGCATCAGCGTGTAGTCGGCCACGCTGTCCGGCGAGTAGCCGACGTTCCCCACGGAGATGCCGACACCGGCCGCGTACTCCAGGTCGACGTGGTCGTATCCGACGCTCCGGGTGGAGAGGTACGCCACGCCCGCCCGGCTGAGCGCGCGAAGCGTGGTCCGGGTGATCCGCGTCCGGTGGCCGACGCTGACGCAGCGGTTTCCGAACGCGAGGTGGACGTTGGCCTCGGACACCGCCGCCGCCGTGAGGGTCGGGACGACGCCGAGGCGGGGCGCCAGCTCGCGGAAGAGCGCGGCCTCGTCCTGCCCGCAGCCGTAGACGGTGATTCCCGTCGTCGGGACGGTCGACGCCGGCGATCGGCTGCGGCGGTCCTTCGTGGGTGCTGGCTGGCGGTAGGTCATGCCCCGAGTCAAGGCGGCGCGGTGTTGCCGGCACGTATGGGGTTTTCGATATGCCGGCGATACGTCACCGGCGGGTGGCCGGCCGGACCCCCGGTGGGTCGCGCGTCAGGCCCGCTTGTTGAGGACGTCGTTGATCCGCAGGCCCTCCGCCGGGGTGATCCGTCCGTGCGGAAGGTCGAAGCCGAGCGCCTCGGCCAGCTGCCGCTGGTGGGTGTCGACGGCGGCCTCCACCAGGTCCGCGAGCGCCGCCCCCGAGGCGCGGCCCCTGCGCCAGCCGACGAGGACCAGGGCCGCGCCCGCCGGCAGCGCCGGCCACCAGAGGAGACCGAGGAGCAGGGTGAGCAGCCCCCAGGCGGTGGTCTCGGACGACGCCTGGTAGCGGGAGTACGCGGAGCCGATCAGCGGCCTGACGGTCTCCGGCAGCAGCAGCCACAGCCGGGGCCAGGCCAGGGCCACCGAAAGGCCGTACTGGGCGTCCACCCGCTCGTCGACCAGCCGGAAGCGGTCCCCGATCTCCGTGACCCGCGCCGGGAGATACCGCTCGGGGCCGCGGTGGCCCGCCCGCTCCCGCGCGGCGAGGGCCCGCTCCCGCCGCCTCCGCACCCAGCGTGCGGGGCGGCGGGCGACCCACCCGCGCCGCACGGCGACCGCGAGCCCCTGCACGGCCAGCCCGGAGGCGGTGGCGGCCAGCAGGCTGCCGGTCACCGTGAGGGCCGTCGCCGCCGGGCGGTTCGTGACCCGCTCGGCGAGCCGGGTGAGTTCGTCGGCGAGGTGCGGCGGGTCGAGCGCCGCGCCGTGGCCGAGCAGCACCCCGCACACCGCGGCGGCGAAGAACAGCAGGCCGGGCAGGAGCAGGGCGCCCATCCAGCGGTCGGCGAGCTTCTTGCCGAACTCCGCCAGGACCGCGTTCATCGTCCGGGCTTCGCGCGCAGGATCATCGGCGCCTCGTCCACCTGGCAGCGCGGCTCCCGGCCCGAGTCGTCGGCCGGTGCCCGGCGCGAGCAACGCCGCGACGGGCAGTGGTAGTCGCCCTGGACGAGCACCGGGTCGAGGCCGAACTCGTCGAGCCGGTCGACGTCACGGGTGTGCTTCTCCGGTTCCTCGCGGGCGGGGAAGCCGAGGCGACGGCAGATCGGGGCCGCGGGCTCTCCGCGCCGCACCGCGTCCACCGCCTCGTCGATCCACGCCAGCACTTCCTCGTCACCCAGCGCGCCCTCGCGCAACTCGGGTGCGACAGCGCACAGCCACCCCGCGGCGACCCGGTCCTCAGCGGTGGGCACGGCGTGTTTCCTTCCTTCCGAAGACTCAACGACCCTGATCTCCTACGGTAGTCGGGCAGCCGGCGCGACGGGGGGCGGTCGAGTGGATCTCGGGGAAGCCGTGAACGCGGCGTGGGAACGGGTCGAACGGTGGGAGCGCGAGGGCGACCGGGAGGCGGTCGTGGGGCCCGGCGTGCTCGCCGTGGCGGGACGGCTGTGGCAGGCCGTCCTCTTCCGGGACGGCAACACCCTTGAGGTGGTGCACGCCCTGGCCAGGCTGCACGGGGCGCGTGCGGTGGTGCCGGGCCTCGGCGGCCCCGTCGACGACTTCTCGTGCGCGCTGACGCTGTACGCGGCCATCGAGGGCGTGGAGTCGGTCCGGGTCCCCGACGAGCTGCGGCGCCACCCCGCCTGGTCCTCGTGGCCCCTGCCGCTCTCCCATATCGGGCCCGAGCACTGGGGGCGGATGGCGATCCGGTCCCTGAAGGAGGCACAGGTCGACTGGGACGTCGCCAAGCTCGACGCGGTGGTCGAGCTGCTGGGCGGCACGGTCGAGGCGTACCCACGGGACCACGAGTACTGGGCCGGCGACCTGTCCAACCTGAGCCTGGCCCTGCACATGCGCTACTTCGCGCGCGGCGACCCGGCGGACCTCGACCGGGCGGAGCGGGCGGCGCGGGCGGCGGTCAGGGCCACCGAGCCCGGGCACCCCGACCTGCCGAACCGCCTCGACAACCTCAGCGGAGTCCTCCAGTACCGGGCCCAGCGCACCGGCGACGCCGCCGCGTGGACCGAGGCGGTCCAACTCAGCGCCCAGGCCGTGCGGAGGACGCCGCCCGACCACCGAATCCGCCCGATGCTGGAGGAGAAGCTCGCCGGCGCGCGCCTCGGACGGTCAGGCGTGACCGGGGACGTGGACGAACTCGACCAGGCCATCGCCGACTTCGAAGGGCTGGTGGCGCGGACGCCCGAGAACGACCCGGCCATCCTGAGCCGTTGGGGTCGACTCGGAATCGCCTACCGGCGGCGGTACCTCCGCACCGGCGATCCGCGCCCGCTGCACCGGGCCGTCGAGTTGCTGACCAGGGCCGCCGACAGCACGCCGGTCGGCGCGCCCGACCGCGAGGCGGCCCTGACCGCCCTGAGCGAGGTGCTGCTCTGCCGGTTCCAGGAGACCGGAGACGCCCGTGACCTGGACGACGCCGTCTACACGGCGGAGCGCTCCGTCGAGGAGGGTCCTGGCACGGCGGCGGGCACCGCGGGAGCCGCCCGCCGCGCGGAGAGCCTGCACGCGCTGGGCGACGCGCTGTTCGCCGCCGCCGAGTACACCGGGGATCCTTCGCTGCTCGACCGCTCCGTCGAGGCGTTCCGCGCGGCGGTGGGCACCCGCACGACCGACGCGCGCCAGCCGGACAATCCGCGGACGGCGGCGTACCGGAGCGGTCTCAGCCGCGCCCTCATGGCCCGGCGCTTCCAACCGCTCGGCGTGGTGACGCCGTTCGGGATGACGGACCTCGTCCACGAGCGGGCCCGGGCGCGGTGGGAGCGCGCCGAGGAGGCCGGGGAGGTGCTGGAGGCCGCGGTGCTCGAAGACCTCGACGAGGCGTACGAGCACCGGCTGCGCGCGGTCGAGCGTGCCGAGCCCCACCATCCGGACCTCGGCCTGCACCTCACCGGCCTGAGCACGGTCGCGTACGCCCGCGGTGTGGTGCGCGACCGGCGGGACGACGCCGAACGAGCCCTCGAACTCGCCGAGCGCGCCGTGCGGGTGACGCCGGCCAGGCACCCGCACCGGGCCGAGGCGGTGCTGCACCTCGCCGCCCTGCTGCCCGAACTCGGCGGGGAGGCCGGGGCCGACCGGGCCCTGTCCCTGTACCGGGCGCTGCTGGCCGACCCCGCGACGCCTTCCACCTCGCGCCTCGCGGCCGCCGCGCTGGCCGCGCGGGCGCTGTGCCGGCGCGGTGCCTGGGCGGCCGCCGTCGAGCAGTACGCCGGGGCGCTCGATCTGCTGCCCTCGCTGGTCACCCCCGCGCTCGCCCCGCGCGCCCAGGAGGAGTCGCTGGCCCGCTGGAGCGGACTCGCCACGGAGGCCGCGAGTTGCGCGATCGCCGCCGGGGACCGGGACCGCGCCGTGGAACTGCTGGAGCAGGGCCGTGGCGTCCTCTGGTCCCAACTGCTCAACTCCCGCACGGAACTGGGCGAGCTGGCCGCCGCGGAGCCCGAGCTGGCCGGCCAGCTGACCGCCGTCGAGCGGGAGTTGAACGCCCCGCCGCGGGCCGAGACCCCCGAACCGTGGTGGGACCGGATCGCCGACCGGCGTCTCACGCTGGCCGCGGAGCGCGAGGAACTCGTCTCCCGGGTCAGGGCGTTGCCCGGTTTCGAGGGCTTCAGGCGCCCGGCCGGCAGCGCGGAACTCCGCGCGGCGGCCGCGGCCGGCCCGATCGTGCTGATCGTCTCCAGCCAGTGGCGGACCGACGCCCTGCTCTTCACCACCGCCGGCACCAGGGCGGTGCCGCTCGACGTCGACCAGGCGGAGCTCCTGACCAGGACCGAGCGCTATCTGACGGCGCTCCACCAGTACGAGACGGGACCACGCGACGCCCTGGCCCAGGTCAAGCTCAACCTCATGGTGACCCGCACGCTGGAATGGCTGTGGCGGGACATCGCCGAACCCCCGCTGCGGGCACTGGAGATCACCGGCCCACCGCCGCCCGGCGGGACCCGCCCGCGCCTGTGGTGGTGTCCCACCGGCCTCCTGGCCCTGCTGCCGCTGCACGCCGCCGGGCTCCCCGACACCGGTCCTGACACCGGTCCTGACACCGACACCGACACCGACAACGACACCGGCGCCACCGCACCGGCCGGCGACCGAGTCCAGGACCGGGTGACGCCCTCGTACACGCCCACCCTGCGCGCCCTGCTCGACGGCCGGGCCGCCGCCCGCCCGGCCGCCCCCGAGGACCGGATGCTGGTGGTGGGCCTGCCGTTCACCCCGGGGCACCGCCCGCTCCCCCAGGTCGAGGACGAACTCGCCGTGCTGGCCACGGCGGTCCCCGACGCGACGGTGCTGCGCGACGCGCGGGCGAACCGGCGGGCGGTGCGGGAGGCGCTGCGCACGCACCGCTGGGCACACCTGAGCTGCCACGGCGGCCAGGACCTGGCACGTCCCTCGCAGGGCGGTGTGGTGCTGCACGACGCGATGCTGACGGTGGCCGACCTCCGCTCCGACGGGTACGCGCAGGGGGAGTTCGTCTTCCTCTCCGCCTGCCAGACGGCCCTCGGCGGCCTCGCGGTGCCCGACGAGGCCATGGCCGTCACCAGCGCCTTCCAGTACACCGGCTGGCGGCAGGTCGTCGGCACCCTGTGGTCGGTCGGCGCCGTCACGGCCGCCGAGGTGACCGCCGACCTCTATCACGCACTCGCCACCGATGGGACCCTGGACGCGGGCGAGGCGGCGCTGGCCCTGTGCGAGGCGGTGCGGCGACTGCGGGAGGCCGGCCATCCGCCGCGCGTCTGGGCGCCGTTCGCGCACGCCGGGATCTGACCCGCCTCGCCTGAGGGGAAGGACACGAGCCATGCCACCGCACACCGACGAGGGTCAGGACCTCCCCCCGGAGATCGCCGCACGGCAGGAGCGCGCCCTGGAGTACCTCGACGGGGGCCTCTACGACGCGGCGGAACCGCTGCTGCGCGAACTCCTCGCCGACTACGAACGGCTCCTCGGTTCCACACACCCCATGACCATCTCGCTGTACGACGCCCTGGGCCACACCCTCTACCAGCGGCGGCTCCTCCCGGAGGCCGAGGCCATGCACCGCGAGGCCCACGAACGCGCGCTCCGCCACCTCGGCCCCGACGCCGAGGAGACCCTCGCCTACGGGCACAACCTGGGAGCCGCGCTGGTGATGGGCGCCGAACGGGAGGAAGGGCTCGCCCTGCTGCGGGAGGTGGTGGCCCGACGCGACGCGGTGCTCGGCCCCGACCACGTCGACTCGCTGGCCAGTACCACGCTGCTGGGCGCGGTGCTCTTCCAGGCGGGCGAGCAGCAGACGGGCCACGAGCTGCTGCACCGCGCCTACACCGGCTACCAGGCGGCCCTCGGCCCCGACGACCTGGTGACCCTCGACGCCGGAGGCAACCTGGTGGCGGCCCTGCACACCCTGGGCCGCCGCCAGGAGGCGGGGCTGCTGCTCGTCGAGATCTTCACCCACTACACCCGCGTCCTCGGCCCGGACCACGAGCTGACGCGGGCGACCCACCAGCGCCTCTGGCGGATGGGCTGGAACGTCAACTTCAGGTGACGCGGTGGCGAGCGGACACCCCCTGGCCGAGCCGGCGGATCGGGGAGCCGGCGAGGAAGGCCGCGATGTCCTCGACGGCTTCGCCGTAGTACCGGCGGTAGTTGGCCTCGGTGACATAGCCGAGGTGCGGGGTGGCGAGCAGGCGGGGAACGGTGCGGAGCCGGTGGTCCGCCGGCAGTGGCTCGGTCTCGAACACGTCGAGCCCCGCGCCGGCGATGGCGCCGCGCTCCAGCGCGTCGACGAGGGCTTCCTGGTCGACGATGGCGGCGCGGGAGGTGTTCACCAGGTAGGCGGTCGGCTTCAGCAGCGCCAGCTCGCGGGGGCCGAGCAGGCCGCGGGTCCGGTCGCTCAGCGCGAGGTGGACGGAGAGCACGTCGCCGGTGCTCAGCAGCTCGTCCAGGGACGCGGCCAACGCGACGCCGGCCTCGTCGGTCCGGTCCCTGGTGAGGTGCTGGCTCCAGGCCACCACCTCCATGCCGAAGGCGAGGCCGACCCTGGCCATCCGGCCGCCGACCCTGCCGAGCCCGAGCAGCCCGAGGCGGCGGCCGTGCAGGTCGGCGCCGACGGTGCTCTGCCAGGGGCCGCCGGCGCGCAGCGCGGCGTTCTCGGCGACCAGGCCGCGGGCCAGGCCGAGGATCAGCGCCCAGGCCAGCTCGACCGGCGGCGTGGGCGAGCTGGCCGTGCCGCAGACCGTCACGCCCCGCCGCTCGGCCGCGACGAGGTCGATCGCCGAGTTCCGCATGCCCGTGGCGACCAGCAGGCGGAGCCTCGGCAGCCTCGCGAGCAGCGAGGCCGGGAAGGGCACCCGCTCGCGCAGCGTGACGACGATGTCGAAGCCGGCGAGCGCCGCCGTCAACTCGTCCTCGGTGCCGAGGTGTTCGGTGAAGCCGACCACCTCGACCCGGTCACGGAGCGACGACCAGTCGGCCATGTCCTTCGCCACGCCCTGGTAGTCGTCGAGTACCGCGCAGCGTGCTCTCATGCCGGGGCCCGGCGGCCGAGCAGGGCGCCGAGCGCCGGCTCGTCCAGCGGGTCGGCCCCGGTCAGCGGCGGCTCCGCCTGCCGCGCGAGCAGGCTGAGCAGTCCCCGACGCCCCGTCAGTGGCCGTGCGGGGCCGGTGAATCCGCCGTGCACCAGCGCCGTCGACGTCACCGCGTCGGCGGCCGCGAGCCGCGCCCGCCGCGCCTCGACGGCGGGCGAGGTGACCGGCCCGGCGACGCCGGTGGTCCGGGTGCCGGCCAGGCCGATCGCCATCAGCGCGGTGCGGGGCGTCGGCCGGTGCGCCGCGACCGTGGCGAGCGCGGCGGCGAAGCCGGGGAGCCGGTCGACGCTCACGTCGAGGCGCGCCGCGAGCCGGGCGGTGACGGCGAGCGCCACCGTGACGGCCCGCGCCGCGTCGGCCGGGGCCAGCTGCTCGGTCGCGCAGGGCGCCACCGCCGCGGCCACGGCGGGCCGGTGGCCGGCCAGGACGAGTTCCGCGGCGACGGCGCCGGCCCGCTCGCGCTCGTCGGCGGCGGCGACGCCCCGCCGCAGGCGAAGGGCCTCGACCAGGAGGTCGCACGCCGCCACCACGTTGGGGTGGTCGGCGGGCAGCGCACCGACGTCGGCCAGCAGGTGGGCGAGCGCGGTCTCCTCCCCCGGCTGGTCGGCGGCGGGCGCCTCGGCCGACCCGCCGTCGGTCTTGACCGGCCGCTCCGCCTGGTCGGGCTCGGCCGCCGCCAGCAGTCCCCGCAGATAGCCGGGCCCCGGGCGCCGCGTCGCCGCGTCGAGCGCGTCCGCGCCGCCGGCGCGCACCCGGTCGACGAGCCCCCTGGCCTTGATCCGCAGCTCCTCGTCGGTGAGCGGCCGTGCCAGGCTGCCCCGGGCGTGCGTCACCTCGTGGCCGAGCACGCCGCCGTCGGCCAGCGAGACCTCGATCCGGGCCGCGTCACGCGCGCACTCCGCCGTCGGCTCGAAGGCCACCAGGCCGCGCAGCCGCCGCGCCGCGTCGGACACCACGAACGCGTCGGCGTACGCCGCGAGGTCCACCCGCGGCCTCAGCAGCCCGGCCGCCACCCCGTGGGCGGTGGAGAACCGGGCCTGGAGGCCGTCCATCGGCCGGATGTTGCCCGTCAGTTCCGGGACCAGCGGGTGGCAGACCAGCCGGATCGCCCGCACCGCGTCGGGACCGCCGCGCTCGGCGAGCCCGGCGTGCAGCGCCTCCGCCGCCTCGATCGCCGGATGGCTGACGATCCCGCACGGATAGGGCTTGAAGGTGTTGTCCAGCAGCTCCCAGCGCCGCCCCACGTCGCCGCGCAGCGCCTCCGCGTCGAACGCGCCCCGCGCGAGCCGCCCGACCAGCCCGTCGGGGCCGGTGAGGGAGTCGCCGGGCCCCGGTATGCCCGATCCCACGGCCACGTCCCACGCCGCCCGCAGCCCGTTGACCGCCGCCTGGCCTGGGTGGAAGGGCTTGGTCATCGAGCCGAACGCCTCCCGGTTGCCGAGCCCGCCCTCGACGGCCCACTCCAGCGCGGTGCACAGGTCTTCGGCCCCGAGGCCGAGCAGCAGCCCGGCGGTGACCGCCGCCCCCACCGCGCCGCAGGTCCCGGTGATGTGCCAGCCGGCGTCGTAGTGCTCGGGCGAGACGGCCACCCCGAGGCGCAACTGCGCCTCCACGCCCCACGCGAAGGCCGCGAGCACCTCGTCGGCGCCCGCGTCGGCCGTCTCCGCCCGCAGGCCGGCCAGCCCGACCAGCGCGCCGAGGCCCGCCGCGCCCGGGTGGATGACCGTGGACAGGTGGGTGTCGTCGTAGTCGTCCAGGTGCGCCGCGATGCCGGTCAGCAGCGCCGCGTCCAACGGTTGGAGCCGCTCCTGACGCCCCGGCGGCCGGGTCAGGCCCCCGCCGAGTCCGGCCGTCGCGCCGGCGACGACCTCCGTCGCCGGCTCCCGCGCGGCGCCGACCGTCGTCGCGAGCACGTTGTAGAGGGTGCGCCGTGCGGCCTCCCTCACGTCGTCGGGCAGAGGCGCCCCCGCGTGCGAGACGACGAGGTGGGCGAGCCGACCGAGCGGGGCTGACATGAATCTCCTTGGGTGCGTGGTGCGTCGACAGGTGTGTGTGGGGAGGGGTGAGAGGTCGGGGTCACAGGCCGACGAGCGGCGCCATCGCCAGGACGCCGACGACGAGGAGGGTCACGCCGATGACGTCGAAGACGAAACCGCTGCGGATCATCCGCGTCATCGGCACCATCCCCGAGCCGTAGACGATGGCGTTCGGCGGCGTGGACACCGGCAGCATGAAGCCGTATCCGGCGGCGGCCGTGGCGACCAGGCCCGGGATCAGCGGGTTGACGTCCATCGCGACGGCGATCGGCACCACGATGGGGACCACGATCCCGGCGCTCGCGGTGTTGCTGGTGGTCTCGGAGATGAGCAGCCCGGCCACCGCGGCGAGGACCGTGATCGAGACCAGCGACGACACCCCGAGGTGGTCGGCGAGTGACGTGCCCATGGTCTCGGCGAGGCCGGTCTCGGAGGACAGCGAGCCGATCACCGTGCCCGCGCCGAACAGCAGGATGACGCCCCAGTCGATCTTCACCGCCTCGTCCCAGGTGAGGGTGCCAGGCCGCCGCCCGGCGCCGCCCGAAGCGGCCAGCGGCAGCAGGAAGAGCAGCGTGGCCGCGCCGATCGCGGCGACGCCCTCGGTCAGGTGCTCGTGCATCCACGTGACGGCCTCGTGGTCGTCCCCGAGGAACAGGCTGGAGATGCCGGGCAGCGTCCAGCCGACGACGGCGAAGGCGAACGCGAGGCAGGTGTTGGCCTCGCCCCGGGAGAAGGAGCCGAGCGCGGCGCGCTGCCCGGCCACGTACTCCTCGGCGCCGCTCAGTTCGCGGACCTCGGGGCGGTTGAGCCTGAGCAGCACGAGGCAGAGCGCGACGAACATCACCAGCACGATCGGGGCGAACAGCAGCACCCACTCGACGAAGTTGATCGTCTCCCCGGTCTGCTCCTCGACGAGGTCGCGCCCGATGAGCTGGTGCGGGGCGCCGATGGGGGTGAGCAGGCCGCCGATGGAGGCGGCGTAGGCGATCATCAGCATCAGCGCCGTCGACCACCGGGAGTGGTGCAGGTCCTGCCCGCCCTTCTCGGTGCTGATCGCGCTGACCGCCCGCACGATGCCGATGCCGATCGGGAACAGCATGGCGACGGTGGCGGTGTTGGAGACGAACGCCGAGATGACGCAGGCGATCCCGCCGAAGGCGATCACGGTGCGGACGGGCGAGCGGACCACGCCGCCCACCGACAGCACGCGCAGCGCGATGCGCCGGTCGAGGCCGTGCACGGTCATGGACCTGGCGATGACGAAGCCGCCGAGGAACGTGAAGATCGTGTCGTTGCCGAACGCCCCGAAGACGGCGTCCTCGTCGCCCACGCCGAGGAAGACGCAGAGGACGATGCCGAGCAGCGCGGTGGCGGCCAGGGGTATGGCCTCGGTCACCCACCAGACGATCATCAGGCAGAGCACGGCGGCCAGCGCCCGCTGCTCCCATTCCAGGCCGACGGCGGCCAGGAGCATCAGGGCGAGGGCGAGGGGGCCGAGCACGAGGCCGACGCGGCCCCGGATCGAATCGAAGCGTTCCTGGCTGTCCTGCTTGTCCGCGGCGGTCTTCGAGGCGACCGCGCCGCTGCGGTCCTCGATCGTCATCGGTCCTCCGTAGTGCTCAGCGGGTGCCCGTATCGCGGTACGGCGTTCTGTAATGTGGGCACACTAGGGTGCCTGAGTCCTCTCGACAAGGGCGGCGACGCCCGAAAAGGCCCAGCGCCTAAGCTGGCGACGTGACGGCACCGGGAGAGAACGCTGTGGAGTCGGCCGGCCGGCCATCCGGAGTGCAGTCGATCGATCGGGCGATGGCGGTGCTCGCGGCCTTCTCCCGCGCCCGCCCCGTGCTCGGCATCAGCGAGCTCGCCCGGCACATCGACCTGACCAGGGGGACCACCCATCGGCTGGTCAGCGCCCTGGCCGCGCACGGCATGCTCGTCCAGGTGCCCAACTCCACCACCTACTCGCTCGGCCCCAGGCTCCTCGGCCTGGCCGAGGCGGCACGCGACCAGCTCTCGCTCGACGTCCAGGCGCCGCCGATCATGAGCTGGCTGCGCGACCGGACCGGCGAGACCGTCGGCCTGCACATCCTCGACGCCCTCCCAAGCCGCCGCACGATCGCCCAGGTCGAGTCCCTGCAACCGCTCCGCCGCACCTACACCGACCTCGGCACCGCACTGCCGCCCCACCGCGGCTCGCCTGGCAAGGTACTGCTCGCGTACGCGCCCGGCACCGTCACCCACGACGTGCTCGCCGAGCTGCGCCGCTCAGACCCCGACCAGGCCGCGGAGGTGGCGTCGGCCCTGGAGCGGGTCCGCCACGACGGCTACGCCATCTCCCTGGAGGAGCGGGTGAAAGGCGTGGTCGCCCTCGCCGTCCCGGTGCGCGACCACAACGAGGCGGTCGTGGCCGCGCTCACCGTCTCCATCCCGGCCGTCCGCGCCGGCGGACCGGAGCTCGTCGCCATGGTCCCGCTCGCCCAGGAGGCGGCCGCGAGGCTCTCCCACCGCCTCGGCCACGACCCCGACCGGTCGGCGGCAGCGGACAGTTGACCGGCGCCGGCGCGTAAGCCTCCGCCCGCGCGCCAGGTCAGCCGGCCGGCGGCTCGGTGCGGTCGGCGGCTGGTGGGGTGGCGCGGAGTTCGCCGATGACGCTGTCGATGTGGGCGCGGGCCGCCGACCTCCTCGCCGCCTGCGGCTCCGCCCCCTGCGACCGGTTCCTGCTGCGCACCCACGGCCGCCGCCACTGGTGCTCCACCCGCTGCGGCGACCGCGCCCGCGCCGCCCGCGCCTACGCCCGACGCGGCGAGGGCGAGGGTGAGGGCGACGCCGCCACCTGACGTCACCGCTCGCGCTTCGGCGGCGCCGGCAGCGCCAGGCAGAGGGCGTCAAGGGCCGCGGCGAAGGCGTGGTCGGGCGGGGTGGTGTAGCCGATGACGAGGCCGTCGCGGGCCGGCATCCGGCTGTCCTGGTGGCGGTAGGGGCGCAGCCCCTCGATGGCGAGGCCCTGCCGGCGGGCGGCGCGCAGCGCGGCGTCCTCGGTGCCGTCCGGCAGTTCGAGCACGGCGTGCAGCCCGGCCGCGACGCCGCTGACCCTGATGTGCGGAGCGCGTTCGGCGAGCGTGGTCGCCAACTGGTCGCGGCGGCGCCGGTAGTGCCGCCGCATGCGGCGCAGGTGCCGGTCGTACGAGCCGCCGGCGACGAAGTCGGCGAGGGTGAGCTGGTCGACGACGCCGGACCACAGCTCCCGCGGGCCCTTGACGGCGAGCACCTCGTCGACCAGCCAGCCGGGCAACACCAGCCAGCCGAGCCGGAGCGCGGGGGACAGGCTCTTGCTGGTCGAGCCGACGTACACCACCCGGTCGGGGTCGAGCCCCTGCACCGCGCCGACCGGCTCCCGGTCGTAGCGGAACTCGCCGTCGTAGTCGTCCTCCACCAGCAGCCCGCCGTGCGACCTGGCCCAGTCGACCACCGCCGCCCGGCGCTCCGGGTGGAGCGGCCCGCCGGTGGGGAACTGGTGGGCGGGGGTGAGCAGGGCGGACCGCGCGCCGCCGGCGGGTAGTTCGTCGACCCTGGCGCCCCGGGAGTCGACCGCGAGCGGGACGGTGCGCAGGCCCGCCTCGTGCAGCAGGCTCCGGTGGAAGTCGAGGCCGTAGGACTCCACCGCGACCGGCCCCCTCAGCACCCGGCCGAGCAGCCGCAGGGCGTGGGCGAAGCCGGAGCAGATCACGATCCGGTCGGGCTCGGTGCGCACCCCCCTGGCCCTGGCCAGGTACTCCACGAGCGCGCCGCGCAGCTCGACCCGGCCGCGCGGATCGCCCACGCCGAACGCCTCGTTGGGGGCCGCGGTCAGGGCCCGGCGGGCGGAGGCGAGCCAGGCGGCGCGGGGGAAGGTCGCCGCGTCCGGGGTGCTCGGCATCAGGTCGTGGACGACCCGCCGGCGGTCCTGGCGCCTGCGGCGGCCGGCCTGGTCCGCGGGGAGCGGCGCGGTGCGCCGCGCGACCCGGGTGCCCGAACCCTGGCGGGCGTGGAGCCAGCCCTCCTCGACGAGTTCGGCGTAGGCGCCGGCGACGGTGTTGCGGGCGATGCCCAGGTCCTGGGCGAGGCCGCGGTAGGGGGGCAGCCGGGTGCCGGGGGCGAGCCGGCCGGAGCCGATGGCCTCCCGCAGGGCGCCCATCAGCTGGGCGCGCAGGCTTCCCCGGCCGCTGAGCTCCAGGTGGAGGTCGGCGCCGGCGGCCTGGCCGCCCTCCGGGGAATTGACCCAGGATTCCGCCATGGAAATGCACCCTACCGTGGGCCGATTCCGCTCGTAGTTTCGTGGCATGACCACCGTCGACACCCCACCGGCCGCCGTGGGCGACCGCTCCCCCGTCCGGGGCTGGCTCGCCGTCCTGGCGGTGGCCCTCGGCATCTTCTCGCTGATGACCTCGGAGCTGCTGCCCGTCGGGCTGCTCACTCCGGTCGGCTCCGAACTCGGCGTGTCCGAGGGCACCGCGGGCCTGATGGTGACCGTGCCGGGGCTGGTGGCCGCCGTCACCGCGCCCCTGGTCACCGTGGCCACCGGCCGCGTCGACCGCCGCCTGGTGCTGGCCGTCCTGATCGGCCTGATGGGCGCCGCCAACCTGGCCGCCGCCCTCGCGACCGACTTCGCGGTGGTGCTCGCCGCCCGCTTCCTGATCGGGGTCAGCGTCGGTGGCTTCTGGTCGGTGGCCGGCGGCATCGCCCTGCGTCTTGTTCCCGAGCGGCACGTGCCCCGGGCCACCGCCGTCGTCTTCGGCGGCGTGGAGACCGCGTCCGTACTCGGCGTCCCCACCGGCACGTTCATCGGCGACCTCAGCGGCTGGCGCACCGCGTTCGCCGCCGTCGGCGTCCTCGGCCTGGTCTCGCTCACCCTGATGGTGCTGCTGATGCCGAGAGTGCCGCCGGCGCGGACGCTCGCCCTCGGCGACCTGCCGAGGGTCTTCCGCGGCAACGCGGGCGTGCGGGCCGGGCTCGCCCTCACCTTCCTCGTCATCACCGGCCACTTCCTGGCCTACACGTTCGTCCGGCCGATCCTCCAGGACGACGGGGTCGAAGGCGGCGTGATCGGCGCGCTCCTGCTGGCCTTCGGCGTCGCGGGCATCTGCGGCAACTTCCTCGCCGGGGCGCTCGTCGCGAGGCGGCTGCGGGAGACCGTGGCGGGCATCTCCGTGGTCCTCGCGCTGGCGATGGCGCTGCTCGCGCTGGTCGGGAACTCAGGGAACCCCGGGATCACCGCGGGCGCCGTCCTCGTCCTGTGGGGCCTGGGCTACGGCGCGGTGCCGGTCAGCTTCCAGACCTGGACCCTCGCCGCCGCCCCCGACACCGGCGAGGCCGCCTCCTCGCTCTTCGTCTCCACCTTCAACCTGTCCATCGCGCTCGGCGCGCTCCTCGGCGGCCTGGCCGTCGAGTCCCTCGCCACCACGAGCGTCCTGTGGATCGGCGCCGCGCTCGCCGCGCTCGCCCTGCCGTTGGCCCGCCGGGCCCACCACACCCGCTGAGAAGGAACCCACCCCATGAACGCCCCGCACGCCCCGCACGCCCAGCACACCCGGAACACCAGGAACGCCCTCGGCACCCTGCGCTCCGCCGTCCGCGGCCAGGTCCTGCTGCCCGGCGACCCCGGCTTCGACGCCGCCCGCCGCCCCTGGAACCTGGCGGTCGAACAGCCGGTGGCGGCGGTGGTCGAAGCCACCGACGCCGACGACGTCGCCGCCCTGGTCCGGTTCGCGCGCTCGGCCGGACTCGCCGTCGCCACCCAGCCGAACGGACACGGCGCCACCGGCCGCACGGACGGCACCATCCTGCTGCGCACCAGGCGACTCGACTCCGTGACGATCGACCCGGCGACCGCCCGCGCCCGCGTCGGCGCCGGCGTGCCCTCGGGACGCCTGCAGGCCGCCGCCGCGGCGCACGGCCTGACCGGCCTGCCGGGCAGCTCACCCGTGGTCAGCGTCACCGGCGTCGCCCTGGGCGGCGGGCTGAGCTGGTTCGGCCGCAGGCACGGCTGGGTGGCCGACGGCGTCACCGCCCTCGACGTCGTCGACGCGCGGGGCCGGCAGCGGCACGTCACCGCCGCCACCGACCCCGACCTGTTCTGGGCCCTGCGCGGCGGTGGCGGCGACTTCGCCGTCGTCACCGCCCTCGAACTGGCCCTGCACCCCGCGCCGCTGCTGTTCGGCGGCCGGATGCTGTGGGCCGCCGAGCACGCCCCCGCGGTGCTCGACGCCTACCGGAGGATCACCGCGACCGCGCCCGAGGAGCTGACCGTCTGGTTCGACCTCCTGCACTTCCCCGGCGGAGAGCCGATGGTCGCCGTCGACGCGACCCATCTCGGCACGGCGGAGGAGGCCACCGAACTGCTGGCCCCGCTCGACCGCCTGCCCCGCCCCCTGTCCGACTCCCGGCGGGCCATGTCGGTCGCCGAACTCGGCTCCATCACCGCCGAGCCCACGGACCCCGGCCCCGGCATCTCGCGCGCCGAACTCCTCACCGAGCTGGACGACGTCGCGGCCAAGGCGCTGCTCGCCGAGCCGATCGCGCCGCTGCTGAGCGTCCAACTCCGCCACCTCGGCGGCGCGTTCACCCGCCCGTCCGACAGCCCGCACGGCCCGCTGACCGAGCCCTACGCGCTCTACCTGTTCGGCATCCCCACCGATCCCGCCACGGCCGAGGCCGTCACCGCCAGGCAACGCGCCCTGGCCGAGGCGCTTCCCGTGACCGGCCGCAAGCCCGTCACCTTCCTCGGCCCCACCGAGACGCTCGCCGACGCCCTCACCCCGGCCACGCTCGACCGGCTGCGGGGCATCAAGCACCGCCACGACCCGGACCGCGTGCTCCGCGGCAACTTCCCCGTCCCGCCCCGTCCGTGACACCGGCCGGCCGGTCAGCCCTTGCCGACCCCGGGTTCCCGGCGTCCCTCAGCTGTCGTAGTCGACGGTCAGGGTCTCGGAGACGGGGAAGCTCTGGCAGGTGAGGACGTAGCCGGCGTCGACCTCGGCGGGTTCCAGCGCGTAGTTGCGGCGCATGTCGGCCTCGCCCCGGGTGACGAGGGCGCGGCAGGTGCCGCAGACGCCGCCCTTGCAGGCGAACGGCAGGTCGGCGCGTGCACGTTGGGCGCCGTCCAGGATGGTGCCGCCGCGCGGCAGCGGTGCGGTGGTGGAGCGGCCGTCGAGGGTGATGGTGACCTGGCTGACCGGGCCTTCGGCGGTGGGGTCCCGGTGGCGTATCTCCCGCGCCGGGGCGTCGTCGGCGTGGAAGAGCTCCCGGTGGATCCGGTCGCCCGGGACGCCGATGGTGGCCAGGACGCGTCGGGCGTCGGTGACCATGCCATGCGGGCCGCACAGCCACCAGTGGTCGGCGTGGGCGACGTCGATCAGGTTCTCGACGAGCGCGGCGAGCCGGTCGGCGTCCAGGCGGCCGCTGAACAGTTCGGCCTCGCGGGGCTCGCGGGAGAGGACGTGGGCGAGGTGGAAGCGGGTGGGGTGGAGGTCCTTGAGGTCGGCGAGTTCGTCGGCGAACATCACCGAGTCGGTGCGGCGGTTGCCGTAGAGGAGGGTGACCCGGGAGCGGTCGTCGGCGGCGAGGACGGACTCGGCGATGGACAGCATCGGGGTGATCCCGGAGCCGGCGGCGATCAGCACGTGGTGGCCAGGCGTCCCGAGGTCGGGGGTGAAGGCGCCGGTCGGCGCCATCACGTCGATCACGTCTCCCGGCGCCACCCGGTGGACCAGCCAGGAGGAGAACAGGCCGCCAGGCACCTCCCGGACGCCGATGCGGGGCCGGGTGCCGGCCGGGGCGCAGATGGAGTAGGAGCGTCGCTCGTCCCGCCCGTCGATCTCGCGGCGCAGGGTGAGCGACTGGCCGGGGGCGAAGGCGAACGCGTCGGCCAGCGCGTCCGGGACCTCGAAGGCGACGGTGGCCGCGTCCCGGCAGAGGCGCCGCACCTCGGCCACCCGCAGGGCGTGGAAGGCGGCGCGGCGCCGTGGGTGCTGCATCAGATCTCCTTGACGTACTCGAACGGCTCGCGGCAGGCGCGGCAGCGCCACAGCGCCCGGCAGGAGGTGGCGCCGAACCGGGAGGTCTCCTCGGTGTCCGCCGAGCCGCAGCGCGGGCACGCCACCTCGCGCCGGGTCGGGGACAGCAGCAGCGGCACGGGGCCGGCGGCGGGGCGTGGGGCCGGGCCCGGCGGGGCGATGCCGTGCTCGGCGAGCTTGCGGCGCCCGGCGGGCGTGATCCAGTCGGTGGTCCACGGCGGGTCGAGGACCGTGCGGACCGCCACCCGGGGGTAGCCGGCGGCCGTCAGCCTGGCGGCCACCGCGGCGCGCATCTCGGCCATGGCCGGGCAGCCGGAGTAGGTGGGGGTGAGGCTCGCGACGACCGTGCCTTCCGGGGTGATCTCCACGTCGCGCAGCACCCCCAGGTCGGCCAGCGTGAGCATGGGCAGTTCGGGGTCGGGGACCCGCTCCGCGATCCCGCGGGCGCGCCGGGCCGCCAGTTCGCCGCTCACCATGTCGCCCCCGGGTGGGCCCTGGCCAGTGACTGCAACTCGGCGAGCAGCGGGGCGAGATGCTCGGTGTGGCCGCCGTCCCGGCCGTGGCCTGGCAGCGGCGTCGGCGAGGCGGGCAGGCGCAGTCCGGCCGCGTCCGTCACCTGGCCGAGGACCGCCAGGACGTCGGCACGGACGTCGTACGCGGTGAACAACTCCCCCAGATACGGGGCTGTCCGGTCGAGCGCCGCCCGGGTGCGGGCGTGCGACTCCTCGGTGCCGTCGCCGAGGCGCACCACCCACTCGGCGGCCCACTGGCGGTGGTACGCGAGCTCCTTGACGCCCTTGGCGGCGATCGCGGCGAGCACCGGATCCGGGTCCGCCGTCAGCCGCTCGAAGTACGCCAGCCGCCAACTGGCGAGCACCAGCAGCCGCACGACGCTGAACGCGAAGTCCCCGTTGGGCAGTTCGGCGAGTCGCACGTTGCGGAACTCGCCGGGGTCGCGGAGGTAGGCGTAGGCGTCCTCGCCGCGCCCCGTCCCGTCGGCCTGGCCGCAGCGGGTGTACAGCAGCCGGGCCTGGCCCAGGAGGTCGAGGCCGATGTTGGCCAGCGCCATCTCCTCCTCCAACTCCGGCGCGCGGGTGGTCCACTCACCGAGCCGCTGCGCCGAGACCAGGGCGTCGTCGCCGAGCGCGAGACAGCGCGCGGCGAGCTCCGCCCCGTCCACGCCGGCGGGCACGGTGGTGTCCACGCCGTGCAGCGGGTCCTCGAAGCCGGTGCCGAACGCCCATCTGGCGTCGCCCTCTTCGTGTTCCTCGGCGAGGGACAGGTACACGTGGTCGTCGCTCATGCCCAACCGCTCCTATATGTGCGGGACGTCGTCGGGGATGTCGTAGAAGGTGGGGTGGCGGTACACCTTGTCGGCGCTGGGCGCGAAGAACGGGTCCTTCTCGTCCCGGGTGGAGGCCGCGATGTGCTCGGAGCGCACCACCCAGATGCTCACCCCCTCGTTGCGCCGGGTGTAGAGGTCCCGGGCGTGGGTGAGGGCCATCCGGTCGTCCGCGGCGTGCAGGGAGCCGACGTGCACGTGGTTGAGGCCGCGCTTGCCGCGCACGAACACCTCGTACAGCGGCCACTCCGCCCGCGTCGGCTCGGTGTCGCTCATGCCGCCGCTCCCTCGCCGGCCGCCCGCGCCCGCCGCTTCGCCGCGTGCGCCGTGGCCGCCTCCCGCACCCAGGCGCCGTCCTCGTGGGCGGCGCGGCGGCGTGCCATCCGCTGCGCGTTGCACGGCCCCTCGCCCCTGATGACGCGGGTCAGCTCGGCCCAGTCGGGGGTGCCGAAGTCGTGGTGACCACGCTCCTCGTTCCACCGCAGCTCGGGGTCGGGCAGCGTCACGCCGAGCCGCTCCGCCTGCGGCACGGTCATGTCGACGAAGCGCTGCCGCAGCTCGTCGTTGCTGTGCCGCTTGATCTTCCAGGCCATGGAGGCCGCCGAGTTGGGCGAGTCGCCGTCCGGCGGGCCGAACATCATCAACGACGGCCACCACCAGCGGTCCACCGCGTCCTGGACCATCGCCCGCTGCGCCCCGGTGCCGCGCATCATGGTCAACAGCAGCTCGTAGCCCTGGCGTTGGTGGAACGACTCCTCCTTGCAGACCCGCACCATCGCCCGCGCGTAGGGCCCGTACGAACTGCGGCACAGCGGCACCTGGTTGCAGATCGCCGCCCCGTCCACGAACCAGCCGATCACCCCGACGTCGGCGAACGTCGGCGTCGGGTAGTTGAAGATCGACGAGTACTTCTGGCGCCCCTCGATCAGCCGCTCGGTGAGGTCGGCGCGGTCCGCCCCCAGGGTCTCGGCCGCCGAGTACAGGTACAGGCCGTGGCCGGCCTCGTCCTGGACCTTCGCGAACAGGATCGCCTTCCGGCGCAGCGACGGCGCCCTGGTGATCCACTCCCCCTCCGGCTGCATGCCGATGATCTCCGAGTGCGCGTGCTGCGCGATCTGCCGGATCAGCGTCCCGCGGTAGCCGTCGGGCATCCAGTCACGCGGCTCGACGCGCTGGTCGCGCGCGATGGTGGCGTCGAAGTGCCGCTGGAGTTCCGGGTCGGCGCGGTCCGCCGACGCCCCGGGCTCTTCGTGTGTCATGCGCTTCCATACCTTTCTTCATGTGGGTTTGAGCTGGTCCTTCGTAAGATCAGCGGACCCGGGGACCCTGGGGGTGGCTGTCATGGTTTAGCCGATGTTGT